>QHRI01000115.1 GCA_003221375.1 Verrucomicrobiota bacterium | reverse complement strand
CCGCGGCCGCGCCCCACGCCACGACCTCGCCCGATGCCGTAGTTAGCCTTTAGCTTAAGCGCGCGCCGTCAACGATGGCTAGCCGCGCGAACTCGATCGGCCATAGTAGACTGGCTACAATATGAGAAACCCGAGGTGCCAAAAGTGAAGACCAGTCCCTGTTCCGTCTTGACGCACCTGACTAATCTCTGATTCAATCATGTTGATTGTGATCCGATGTACGGGGGCCGAATCACCAGCGAGGAAAAATCCGCCATCAGCACGTATGTCGGTGTCGGCATCGCAATTCTATTGATCGCCGGTGGACTCTATTTTTTCTTTCTCGCGCAGAAAGAGAAAAAGGAGACCACAACTTTCGATCCGAACCGTCCGGTGCCCAGCGACACCGTCTTGAAACAACGACTGAAGGCCGAGGAATATTCAGTGGTGCGCGAGGGAGGCAGCCAAAGGGCTTTCCAAAATCAGTTCTGGAACAACGAGAAGACCGGGATCTACGTCGACGTCATTACCGGTGAACCGCTCTTCGTCTCACTCGACAAATTCGACGCCGGTGTCGGCTTCCCCACGTTTTCCAAGCCGATCTCAAAAGATCTCCTCGTCGAGAGCCTGGATACTTCGCACGATATGCAGCGGACCGAGGTACACGCCAAGCGAAGTAACGCCCACCTTGGCTATGTGTTTCCCGACCCGAAATCGCCCACGGGACAACGTTACTTTTCGATAAAAAGGTCGCCACGCCGTAAATCATGCAAGCTCTGTAGCCACGGCTCTGCCTGCCACGCCGAAGCGACGTGGCGAAGGCGGGTGAGCCGTCACTCTGTTTTGATTTCGGGAAGTCCCGCTTGCTTCAATTGCTGATTCAACGACGGAAGATCGGATTCGAGTAATTTCTGCCACGCACCCATCATCGGTCCGATCTTTGTATCGAGATCTGCAACGCCTGCCTTGACGGCCGCTGTCGGAGTAGCATCTGCATTTTCGACCTCGTTGAACAATCGCGTCGTCGATTCCAAAACGAAAAGCGAAGGGGGAGTGCCTGGCCGCGGACGCGGTGGTCCGAACTTCATCAGCGTCTGCCCAAAGGCTTCCAATTTTTGGGCGACGTCAGGTTGCTCCGCAGCCTTTGCTTTTAGTTTCGTTAGTTGCTCGGCGATTTCGTCGAATTTCCTGCCGACTGGCGCCAGCTTCATCCGCAATTGATACAACTTCCACGAGAGATCGAACTGCTCTTGAATGTCGGCGCCAGACGCTTTGACGCGTGGATCCATTGCGACCGTCAACGGTTGGCTGAACCTTTTCCCGTTAACGGTCAACGTGACTGTGTAATCACCCGGCACGGCCCATGGCGATGTCGCCGTAGGCGCCGTGTTGCGGTACGTCGCGGCGATCGGGAACTCCGGTTCCACATCCGGGACCGGTGTGTAATGCATGTCCCACAGAAACCGATGCATGCCCGCTTTCGTGGAAACTGATACCAGCTGACCTTTGACGTCTTTGATATCAATCGTGACCGGAGCGCTCGCATCTTTCGAAAGGAAATAATCGATCATCGCGCCGTCTGGCGGATTTTCGCCAGACGGTTCGTCCGGCGGCAACGGCGTGTCGGTGTTCAGGTTCGCGCGAACGCGCAACGCAGTCTGCGGTTTAAACAGCAGGTCCTCCCTGTAGCCGCGGGCGTTGACCGCCGCAGTGCTTGACGCGGAACCGGGGTCAACGACCGCGGCTACAGATGGGAGTTGTCGCAGCGGCGTGATGTTATCGAGGATCCAGAAACCGCGACCATGCGTCGCCACGATGAGATCGTCATTCTTGACAATGAGATCGCGCACGGAACTCGCCGGCAGATTTAATCGCAACGATTCCCAGTTCGCGCCGTCATCGAACGAGACGTAAACGCCTTTTTCGGTTCCGGCGAACAGCAAGCCTTTCCGTTCCAGATCTTCGCGAACAGCGTTCACGTTCTGGCTGACTGGTATCCCGTTCGCAATCTCGGTCCATGTCTTGCCGCTGTCGTGGGTCGCAAAAATGTGCGGCCGCAGATCGTCGATTCGCAAAGTGTTGACCGCGGCGTAAGCGGTGTTCGAATCGAAGTGTCCGGCTTCGATCAGTGAAATCTTTTGCCAGGCCGAAATGTTTGGCGGTGTCACGTTGGTCCAGTTTTTTCCGCCGTCGGTTGTGAGATGAATCAAACCGTCGTCGGTCCCGCACCAGATCCGGGTCGCGTCGAGCGGCGACGGCGCAACGGTGTAAATCACGCCGCGTCGATGGGCCTGCTTCGTTGCGTCATCTTTGTATTTTCCGATGCTCGCGGGCAGATCGTAATTCGGTCGCGACAAATCCGGACTGATTTTTTCCCAGCGATCGCCACGATCGCGCGTCTGCCAAAGCGTATTTCCGGCGAAGAAAAGCAAATGTGTATCCAGCGGCGAAAAGACAACCGGCTCGGTCCGCAGCATCCGGAATTCGTCTGTTTGCACCGGCACCGGAAGTATGTTCTGCGCCTGACCTGTGCGGCGATCGAACCGCGTCAGCTTGCCGCCGATGATAATGTCTGAATCGAGCGGATCGGCAACGACGTAACCATATTCCTCGGCCGCGACCGGCTGCCAATCGCGGAACGTGATCTCGCCCGCATCGCCGCGGCTTTTGGTTCCTACCGAGCCGCTTTCCTGTTGGCCGCTGTAAAGCCGATACGGAAACGAGTCGTCCGCGCTAACGTGATACATCTGCGCTGTCGGTTGGTTATACCACGAGCTCCAGCTTTTGCCGGCATTCACGGTGACGATCGCGCCCTGGTCTGACCCGAGAAGAATGATGTCGGGATTATTCGGATTGATCCAAATGTTTTGATAATCGTCGCCGCCCGGCGCGCCGCGCCAGCCGTCCCATGTTTTGCCACCGTCCGTGGATTTCCAACAAACGATGCTCGCCGAGTACATGCTCTGCGGATTTTTCGGATCGAAACGCACGACGGGGAGATCGCCACCACCGATTCCGAGCCCCGGCCGCGGATCGTCGGTTGTTCCGCGCCAGGTTTCGCCGCCATCGTCGGAGCGATAAAGTTTGGCGATCGTTTTTGTCCGGACCGCGGCAAACAATGTTTTCGGCGCGCTCGGCGCAATCGCGATGTTCGCCTGCACGATATTGCTCGGAAGTCCTTTGGTTAATTGTCGCCACGTTTTGCCGCCATCAGTGGATTTAAAAATGCCGCCGCCATCTCCATTGAACACTCCATTTTCCCACGGTCCCTCGCGCGATTCCCACAACGCAGCGTAAACTACCTGTGGATTGCTCGAATCGATTTCCACATCGCTCGCGCCGACGTTCTCATCGCGATAAAGAACTTTTTCGAACGTTTTGCCGCCATCGAGCGATCGATAAACGCCGCGTTCTTCATTGGGCCCGTACGGATGACCGGCAATGGCGACAAAAACTCTATCGGGATTTTTTGGATCGACAGCCAACTGCGGGATCTGTTGACCGTTGCGCAATCCGAGATGCGTCCACGACTTCCCGGCATCGGTCGATTTATAAACACCGTCGCCAACTGAAAGATCAGGCCGATGCAATCCTTCGCCGCTGCCAACGTAAACGACATTCGGATTCGATGGCGCGACCATGACCGCGCCGATCGATGCTGTCGGCTGATCATCGAAAATCGGCTCCCAGGTGCGGCCGTAATCGATCGATTTGAAAACGCCGCCGTTTACCGGCGCCATGTAGAAAACATTCGGCTGCGACGGGACCCCCGTGATCGCGCGTGTTCGCCCGCCGCGGTAAGGTCCAATATTCCGCCAGCGCAAAATCGAATCGAACTCCCCCGCACGTGCCTGCGCAATCCCCAAAATAATCGCCAAACCAATTACGATTGCATTTCGAACCGATCGCATAAGTCGGCTATTTTCTTCTGCGATGAAGAAAACGCAATGCGTCAATCATCCATTGTCAGTGTTGCTTGACGGCTGCGTGCAATCTTCTATCTCCCATCTCTTAACTCCGAATCGTTGCTCAAAACTCCATGCTATCCGCTGTAATCTTGGACCTCGACGGCGTGCTCGCCGACTCCGAGCCGTGGTGGAACCAGATCGACGCCAAATTACTCTCTGAGTACGGCGTCACGTATCGCGGCGAATATCACCAGAACGTAGTCGGGGTAAGCTACCGGCTCGCGGTTGAGTTTTACAAAAAAGCATTTGGCCTCTCCGTGTCCACTGAGGAAATGATGCGGCGTCGCGGTGAGATCGCGACCGAGTTCTTTGCCAATCGGGTCGGCCTGTTTCCTCACGTCAAAGAAGTGTTGGAAAAACTGCGGCAGATGAAACTTCATCTCGCCATCGCCACGAGTTCGGTTAGCGCGTCCGCGCGACCGTTTTTAGATCGACATCAACTGACCGGATTCTTCGAGATCATTGTTACTGGCGAAGAAGTTGAACGCGGGAAACCCGCTCCCGACATCTACCTGTGCGCGGCGCAGAAACTTGGGATTCCTGCCGACAAATGCCTTGTG
>QHRI01000114.1 GCA_003221375.1 Verrucomicrobiota bacterium | reverse complement strand
TAGCGCACTATATAACCTTGGCACTGGCGGCGGCTCCAGTGTTCGGGAAGTAATCGCGGCGTGCGGCAAAATCACGGGACGAAACGTTGCCACCATTGAAAGACCGCGCCGACCAGGCGATCCGCCACGCCTCATTGCGTCTTCAGGAAAAATCAAAAATGAGCTTGGCTGGCAGCCTCAGTTTCAATCGTTGGAGGCGATTGTCGAAAGCGCATGGAAATGGCACGAGAAATTTCCACGCGGCTACGAAGATTAATTCGGCTTTGAATTTTTCGTTCCATGGCTGCATAACGCGGCAGCGACAGCTGCTTCAACGTCTACGATTTGCAAGTCGCCGAGATCGCTGCTTGGCGCTCGAAGCACCTGCGCATTTTTGTTCCTAGGTGCCCAAACGCTGGGATCGGTCGGACCGAAGAGCAAGATGCACTTTGCACCTGCGGCAGCAGCAAGGTGTGAAATTCCGCTATCGTGGCCCACAAAGATGGTGTGTTCCAGCACGGCGGCCAGCTGCGGTAGTGGCAAATTTTTTGCAAACCGAACATCGAGATCTTTCCAGGCGTCCTCCAATTGCGCGGTCTGCCTGTTGTCTGCTTCACCCGAGACAACGATCACGGAAAGCTGTTTTCCGATGGGGCCGAGTTCTCTCTTTGTCCTTGATACGCCATGTTTGCTGGAGAGTAACTCGATCCAATTCTCTAGCGGCCAGTTCTTTTTCTCGCTGCCGCTTCCCGGATGAATCGCGACAATCGGTTGCAATGAACTCCGGAGAAACTCTTGAGCGAAACGGCGATCGTCGACGGAAAGAAAAATTTGTTCAGTGAGATCGGCAACTGTAATCCCCAATTGTTCGATCGGCTGTGCTAGCTGCCTCGCCGCATGGTCGCTTGTTTCGACAATTCTGGCGGGTCCGCAAAACAGATTTTCAACGCCACACCGGCGCACGTTGCTTTCAAAGATCCGATCCGGGTCATACAGATAGCTGATAATCAAATCGAAACTCGCGAAATAACGTGCCAATTCTGCCGGCAGCTCCGAATTTTTTGCGAAGAAACTGGCGAGAGGCCCGTATTCGATTGAGCGAACTGCTTGCGCGTAGAACCGGTTTTCCGCCAGCGCCGCGATGTGCTTGTAGCCAAGAATCTCGATGTGCGCGAATGGATAAGCGTCACGTAATGCCTTGAGCGATGGCAGGGTAAGAATGAAATCGCCAATCGCACCTCCACGAATTACCAGAACGCGATTCATGCTTTTGCTGTAACCACGGCCCTGCGGGCCGTTTCACAGATAGATAAACAGGATGTCTCGACCGGCCACAGACCGGTGACTACAACGAAGCAGTTTTTTAATACCGCGTAAACGCGAACGTGAGTATGACGCACCCGTAAATCAGCGCGATCGCGTGCAAACAACGCCAACGAAAGCCGCTCCGTGCGCTCCAATCAATTTGATCGCGCAGCACATAAGGGATGGCCACCCAGAACAACCCGGCGAGAATCAACAAATAAGCGAGGACCGTTAGCAACAGCCGGCTTGGCTCATAGCGCAGAAACGCCGCATCGAGCAGCGGCTCTGCCGCCAGCAGACAAAGAATTCCAAGAGCGCGAACGGCCAGGAATTCGCCGACAAAACGCAGTATTAATCCGTAGCCGATGGGCAGCGCAATGAGCAGGGGACGCCGGAACGAGGAAAATTCACCCATCTGAATGGTGGCGAGGAGCCAGAACGTCCAGACAAGACAAATGGTTAGCAGGAATACTCCGGCCACGTGAGACCGCGGAAACTTTTGCGCCACGCTGGCAAGGTGCGGTTTTAGTAAACCAGGCAGGCTGATTAAAACGAGAAATACGCCTGCGATGGTTCCAGCAGCTTGTAAAGAGAGATGGTAAATCACCGGAAAGTGGGGCACGACGGATTCGTCTCGCCGTACAGCGGGCGAATTTTCAACTCGCCCTCCGATGGATGCAACCTAAAAAGTGGTTATCTCTTTTAGGAGAGGCACCCCATACAGACTGAATCCGTTGGCGTGCTGCACCTGTACGTTAACAACTTCTCCGATCAGGTCGTTGTCGCCTTCAAATACGACAATCTTATTTGTGCGCGTTCGACCCATTAACCGTGTTGCATTGGTTTTGCTCGGGCCTTCACAAAGAACCTCGACGGTGCGACCCACCAGATGTTCGCAGGAGCGATGCGTTGATTCGTTGACAACCCGGAGCAAATCCTGATTGCGCTCTTCTTTGATATGCTCGTCGATTTGATCCGGCATCTCTGCAGCTGGCGTATGGCTCCGGGGCGAATAGCGAAAGACAAACGCATTATCGAACTGGATTTCTTCAACCAAATCACGCGTCCGTTTATAATCGTCTGCTGTTTCGCCTGGAAATCCTACGATGATATCTGTGGTGATCGCAATGCCATCGCGTGCGCTCCGGATGCGGCGAACAAGATCGAGATATTTCTCCGCCGTGTAAGCTCGGTGCATCGCTTTGAGGATTTTGTTTGAGCCGGATTGCAACGGCAGGTGAACATGCTCGGTCAGTTTTGGCAGACGCGAGATCGCATCAACCAAGTCACCGCGGAAACCAATTGGATGCGGAGACGTAAACCGAAGCCGTTCGAGGCCATCGATTTCATTCACTGCTTCGAGCAACTGCACAAACGGACTCTTGCCAGCCTCTTTCGGAAATTCGTGACGACCGTAAAGATTCACGATTTGTCCGAGCAATGTGACTTCTTTCACTCCATTCGCGACCAGGTCGCGCACCTCCGTCACGATCTCGTCGATGGAACGGCTCCGCTCTGCGCCGCGCGTCTGTGGTACGATGCAAAAGGTGCAATGCATGTTGCATCCCTGCATGATAGACACGAACGCGGTGACCTGTCTTGGTGCCAAATGGTGATCGCGAATCGTCGATTGCGAGCCCGTTTCCTCCGCGGTATCGACGATCGAAAAACGCAGATCGTCCATCGCGGGTTGCGGCGCGCTCGGAGATCGCGCCCTGCCACTCTTCCGTTCGACCAAATCTTCGACGTAATCGGCGACGTGATGGAATTTTTGGGTGCCAACGACCAGATCGACGTGAGGCAAGTTCTTCAGGAGCGATTCACCGCGCGCCTGCGCCATACATCCAAGGAAACCGAACACCACGTGCGGCCGCTCTTTTGCCATTTGTCCCAGCATTCCCATTTTTCCCAGGGCCTTTTGATCAGCCATGTCGCGCACGCTGCATGTGTTCAACAGCACGACGTCAGCCTCAGTCTCGTGCGCCACGCGCTCGTAACCCCGTGCGATGAGCGAGTGCGCGACCTGTTCCGAGTCGCGCTCGTTCATCTGGCAGCCATAGGTCTTGATGAAAAATTTTGGCATGGATGAGTGAAAAGAA
>QHRI01000113.1 GCA_003221375.1 Verrucomicrobiota bacterium | reverse complement strand
AAGTTTGGCTGACAGGCCCCCGTCAACTGCTCCTTCGTGAAATCGGGGACAGAACCGCGACGTGTGTCAGATGCGAAACTTATTTGTATGCCTGCAAAATCAAAGAAACAGCAAATGGCCGCTGGGGCCGCGCTTTCGGCTAAGCGCGGTAAACGTTCCAAGTCGTCACTCAAAGGTGCTTCGCGAGGGATGTACAAATCGATGAGCAAAGCAGAGCTCCGCAAAATGGCCAAGACCAAGCGCAAAGGAAAACCGACAAAGAAGAAGCGGCGTTAAAAATCTGCCGAAGCTTTCGAGACGGCCACAACGCTCAATCCTTTTGCATTATGTCCATCACGTCTTTCAATGGTTGCGCGCTTACCTTGCTTGTCCCTGTAAACGGGTGATCCAAGACATAGATCAAAAACAAAATCATCGTAATCGTTACCGTAAGCGACGCCGCAATCAGATATTGCGCCCTAATGTTCTTCATTCCGAAGAAGTAGGTGTACGAAATACTGATCACGCTGCCAACAAGTAGGACCAACCAGACAACGGGTGGCACGGTGTCGTTCCCCGCAAATATTCTGAGTCGACGATACTGAGCTAGGTCATTTAACCGCTTTAATGCTTCGGCGTAGATCTCGCTGTTGGGAACCGATTTCTCATCGACCTGATAGAATACCGTTAGAAGCTTTTCCATTGCTGGGGTGGAATGGAGGCCTACCTCGCCTTGTGACATTCTCTTCAGTTCATCGTTATACACCGAAGTGACATATTCCATTAGTGTTTGCCGTATCGTTTCACCCGCCGGGTTGGGGAATACGCTTGTTATGTGAAAAATGTCAGCGACCTCATTGGCTTCCAGTTGGAGGTTCTTCGTGGCGTCGTCGTACCCACTCCACGTAACAAAAACCACAAACGCGAGCAGCACACCGTAAAACAGTCCGAAGGCATTGAAGATAATTGCTGCTACCTCGTGGTTCTCCTTTAGCACATCCGCGGAATACCTTCTTCGCACCAGATAAAGACCTGCCAGGGCGAACGAGGTCGTAATCGCCGAGACGACGAAAAACGAAATCGGCGGCGGTAAGTTAAGTAAGAATTGCACAGCCCGGCGTAACTTCTCGCCAGAAAATTAATAAATTGTCGAGAGAAAAGAATCGATTTTACGCGAAGAGTCGCGGGGAAACAGCCCTAGCACGCGCAAAGAATTTCGCGGCGGTTTGAAGCGACTTCCGGCGGTTTTGCTGCTTCACGCGACAACCGTCAGTGGGCAGCCAGCGCGCGAAAGACGCGCAGTTCGTCATAGTCGTAATTGCAGTGAAGCAGTGATCTTACATCTGCAAGCTTGCCATCAGCGACATTCCGAAATGCTGACGCGATTTCCTCGCGTTGCGCCGCAGTGAAGAACCGCTCAAGTTCGAGTGATTCGCCCGATTTGATCGCGGCTTCCAGATGATCGTAAATGGTGCTCCGCGTAAATCCGCGCGCACGACAAATATCCTCTACGGATTCGCCGTCCCGAAAACGGCGTAGCGTTTCTCTCTGGCTGTCGTTCAGACGGCTACGGCGCGACCGGCGCAAAGGCTCCGGAGTGTTGGAAAATGTCCGGCGTGGGTTCGCAGCGAGATAATTTTTGATTTCGCTCAGGAACGCCTCCGCAAAATCCTTCAGCTTTTGCTCGCCCACGCCGGGAATTCGCCGAAACTCGGTCGTGGTCGTTGGATAATTTCTCGCCATTTCACGGAGCGAGACATCGGAGAAGATGACGTAAGCCGGCACATTGCGTTCGTCGGCGAGCTCACGGCGAAGGCCCCGTAAACGCGCGAACAACGATTCGTCGCATTCGATTGCGCCCGCACGAGGCTTTCGATCCCGTGCGACAACTTCAATCTGCTTCGTGAGTGTGATTGGGGTACGGTGTCGTAAAGCGTCGCGGCCAGCCGGTGTCAGACTCAAGGTAGCAAATTTTCCTGGCGCGCATTCGATGAATCCCAGCCGCAGCAGCTCGCGTCCGATCGCCTGCCAGGCTTCGCGTTTCAATTCGGCGCCAATGCCGTAAGTGGATAACCCGTTGTGTCCTCGTTGCCGGATTCCCTGTGTATCTGCGCCGCGCAAAACATCGACGATATGATTCAATCCAAAGCCGAATCCGCTTTTCGCGTGGATTCGATGGACGCAGGAAAGAAATTTCTGCGCCAGAATCGTACCATCGAACGTCTCGCGTGGGTTGAGGCAATTGTCGCATCCTTCACACGATGACTTTTTATATTCTTCGCCAAAATATCGGAGCAAGGTCACGCGCCGGCATTCGCGCGTCTCGGCGTAATGGACCATTTGTTGAAGTTGCGCCCGGGCGATTCGTCCTTCGGGCTCACTCTTTTCGTCGATGAAATGGAGTTGCTTGGCGACATCGCTCGCGCTGAATAGCAGCACGCATTCGCTTGGCAATCCGTCCCGGCCGGCGCGCCCGGTCTCCTGATAATAGCTCTCCAGGTTTTTCGGGAGATCGTAGTGAATCACGAAGCGGACGTTTGGTTTGTTAATGCCCATTCCAAACGCAATGGTCGCAGTGACCACGCGGACATCATCTCTCAGGAACGCTTCCTGATTTTTCGTCCGGTCGGAACTTGTTAGGCCGGCGTGATATGGTTTCGAATTGATGCCATCTTCGTTGAGATTACGGGCCAGGGACTCGGCGCTCTTTCGGCTCGCGCAGTAAACGATGCCGCTATCATCGGGTCTGCTGCGGATGAACTCGAGCAGTAGTTCGTACGGCGTTGTTTTTGGAACAACGCGGTAAGTAAGATTGGCGCGGTCAAAGCTCGCGACATAACAGCGCGGCTCCCGTAGCTTCAGTTGTTTCACAATATCGGCCCGCACCCGTTCGGTGGCCGTTGCGGTGAGTGCCATCATTGGCACGTCCGGAAAATGCGTGCGCAGTTTCTTGAGCTCACGATATTCGGGCCGGAAATCGTGACCCCATTCGCTGATGCAATGTGCCTCGTCGATGGCGAACTGCGCGATGTTCCAGTTCACTGCGCGCTCCAAGAACGTGCCGAGCATCAACCGCTCCGGCGCCACGTAAAGCATCCGGTACTCACCGAGATGCAGCCCCCGCCAGCGCGCCCCAGCATCCTTCCGGTCCAGCGTCGAATTCAAGTAAGTTGCCGGGATCCCGCTGGTTTGCAGAGCGTCCACCTGATCTTTCATGAGCGAGATCAGTGGCGAGACCACAATGGTCAGGCCATCGCGAACCAAAGCCGGCAATTGAAAACAGAGTGACTTCCCGCCACCGGTCGGCATGAGCACAAACACATCGCGTCCGGCCAGCGCATCGCTGATGATTTCTCGTTGCAGCGGCCGGAATTGGTCGTACCCGAAGTGTTTCTTAAGCGTCGCAATCAGATCCACGGCGTTGGTCCTACAAGCCATCGCAGGATGTCATTCTGAGTAGAGCAAAGAATCCCGGATTGTTTCTGGAGCGGTTGCCTACAGGAATAGCCAGAGATATTTCGCTTTGCCCAACATGACAACACGAATTGTAGGCGCTTAATGAGATTGGTCGCCGCTCCTTGGCACCGTTCATTTCTGCCGCTTCAAACGATAGCCGTCCTTGCGTGCGCCGTAGCCGCTCGCGTACTCAATCAATCCCACGCCTTTTTTCCAAACGATCTTTTTGAAATGACCGGAGGGATGGTTCGAATCATAAACGCATAAATCGCCTTTTACGCTAATTGTCGTTTTCCATAAACCATCTTCATGACTGAATTTACCAGTCGTAATTCCGTATACGTCGCCCGGGTCGAATGCCGGCGGTTTATCCATCGCTGAAAATTTCTTAACGGCGGCGTCATTGTCCTCTTCATTCAGCAGAATGATGCGATCGTCTGTCACGATGAAATAATCCGGCCGAATTTCACGCTTCTGCTGCGCGCTCGATTTGAGATCCGTAAATTCGATTTTGAAAATCGCGCCCCACGGCATGTTGGCGATGCGCGTTGTGACCACTCGCGCTGTGAGTGGGATTTCGTGCTTCTGAATTTCGTCCCCCCACTCGCTCCCTCGAAATGTGGCGGACACGGCCTCGTCGTCTTTAGCATCAAGAAAAGGGTTTGCTGCAAGGACGGAGGCGGACATCAACATCGACATCGTTAGTGTCGCGATTCGGTACCGGGTCATGTCGCAATGCTAACTACTCAGACATTGACAATGCACGTTCAAATTCCTTAATCTGGCAGCCTGAAAACCCTCCAGTCGGCTCGTCTGCGTGCCTGCCTGCCGATCTCAACGCAGGCAATCTTCGATTCTTTGAAACAAGTGGCGATCTTGATCCGTATTTAGTTTATGAAAAATCGAAATGACCTCCTTGTAGCGACACTCTTCGCCCTTTGCAGGCGACTCAACCGTTCTATTCGCCGTTCGTTTTGATGAAAAAACCCGCAAGTTCCGGGTCGTTTTCAAAGAAGAAGGTGCCCTCGAAGGAGTAGGCCATGCTTTCAGTAATAAGAAACATCGTTGTTATCGTTGTTGGCAGTTCAGTCCTCGTCCTCTCAACGTTGCAGGCGCAGGACGCGAAGATCGTCGCTGATAATATCGAATTCAGCCGGGACTTTTATTCCGGCGTGCATTTCTCAGCGATTTCAGAATCAGCGCCCTCGTTTGGTTATCAGCGGTATCCGGACAACGGACCAGAACGCATTCAATGCGACGCGGGCACTTTCGCGCGCAGCGAGCACCGGAAACCGTGGCTGAAGTCGGAAAACTGGGGCGAGAGCGGTCGGCCGGTTGATAAGCAAACCGCGGCCAAGCTCGACACCTGGATTAAACTCGTGGAAGCGGTATTCAATTTTGGCCCGAGCGAAGTGAAGCTCGTCAGCAAATCCAGGGTACGCGTCAGCGTGGAATGGACGTTTGAAGCGCGCGCGGCAAATCGAACGGGGTCATCGGTCCGGTTGACGTTTGCGCGACCACTGTATGACAAAAATCAGAATGCGCTGTTGCACGATTTCGAAGGCTCATTGCCCGGCATCGGCGGCAAAACAGGTCGTGCTACGCGCGTGAAGTTCAGTTTTGGCTATTTGATTGCCGCAAGTGGTTTCGAGCTTTCGGAAGCTGCATGGGAAGGCTTGGAAACGCCGAAAGAGTTGGAGAACAAACCGATTGATTTATCCAAATTCGACATGGGCCCGAAGCCGACGGACGCGGAAGGTTTTCTAAATCGCGCCGGCGCTCGCGCGTTTAACGGCGACATGACCGGCGCGATTGCGGACTGCACTCGCGCGATTGAGCTGGACCCGAACTCTGTGACGGCGGTTTACAAACGCGGCGCACTCAAGCTACAGAAAGGGGACTACGACGGCGCGATCGCGGATTTGAGTCGCGCAATCGAGCTGAGCCCGAACACCGCTGATTATTACAGCGATCGCGGCCTGGCCAAATTGCGCAAGCGTGACAACGACGGCGCGATCGTAGATTTTACTCGCGCGATCGAGCGCGACGCAAAAAACGCGATCGCGTACCGCAACCGCGCTCTGGCCAAAAACATCAAGGGCGACGCGGACGGCGCGCTCGCCGATTACAATCACTCGATTGAGTTGGACCCGAAAAATGTCAACGCTTTCAACAACCGCGGCAATATCAAGCAAGCCAAAGGGGAT
>QHRI01000112.1 GCA_003221375.1 Verrucomicrobiota bacterium | reverse complement strand
TACGGCAACCGGCGGTGCACGTAGTTACAGCGCCGTCGGATTACCGCCGGGGCTGAGTGTGAGCACAACGACAGGCCTCATCTCGGGAATATCTACCACCAGTGGAACCTACAGTGTCACGCTCGGCGTAATCTGTAACAGTGGCGGTGATAACAAGGTAGTCACTTTTACAATCACCGCGCCGCCAATACCCGCGAATGCTTTCGTTGGTTTTCGCCTTCCAGATTTCCAAACCCTTCCAGGCGTACCCCCCACCTATATCCCCAGATTAATGCTTCAAATTGGAGCTACAGATCCCACCGGGCCCCATCCTTTCAATGTCACGCTAGAGGTTGATGCGAGCGGGAATGGAACCGCGTGGATCCCTTACAATCGTTTCGTTGGCATCAACGATACTGCGAGTTGGATTGCTAATGCTGCGCTGCCCGTCCGAGATGCGAGGGACAGCACCGGCATTCCTCAAGATTTTGGTACTGCCCAACTGACGCAATCTCCGCCCGGAGTTTATATGAAAGCGGATCCGCGCTCCACCCGCTTTGGTATTTTCCAAATGGATACAAATCCAACAACCAACTCAAGGATAGTCTCATCGCTTTGGCCAAGCGCCAGCGGGACCGTACCTAACGGTTTTGGCGGAACCGTCGCCACGACTTGGCCTGGTCCTGTCGAGCACGCGCCGAATCGCTTTTCTGGTGCGGCGTATTACCCGGCTACGTTGGCTATTAACGGGCCGGCGGACGCACGTGATAATGCTACCACCACCTACGCTGATAACGACAGCGTGATTCGTCCTGCCGACGCGATCTACCCTGGCGGCGCGACCACTACGGGAGCATCGACACCTTACTACACGACCTCGACAACTTATCATCCGATCATGTTAAATCGTCCGTTTCGAAATGTGGCTGAGCTAGGCTACGCATTTCGCGATCTGCCCTGGAAGACGTTGGATTTTTTTACCGATAAAAGCGCTGATGCGGGACTTCTGGATATCTTCACCATTAATGATGGTAATCAGCTAATAAGTGGGGCCAATGACATCGTTGGTGTGACGTTGCCCACCGTCGTTGCTGGATCTGTCAACTTGAACAGCACCCAGACAGCTGATCTTCAGTCTGTTTTAGCCGGAACTATCTTGAACGAGTTGGATTCGACCAACACCGTCTCGAATACTGGCACGGGTGCAACGGCTGCACCGGTATTGGCCGCGAATATCGTGAACGCAACATCGACCACTCCTATGCAAAACAAGTCAGAACTAATTACTCGTGCTGGATTGCCGACGACAATCCTACCCACGGCATCAAATGACAACCAGGCTGTTAAGACACGACGGGAAGTTGTTCCACGAGCGATTAGTTCCGTCTCGCAAACGCGCGTGTGGAATGTGCTCATTGATGTGGTAGCCCAATCAGGTCGCTATGCTCCAGGCGAAACCGATCTCAGAAAATTCAACGTGAATGGTGAGCAACATTACTGGATTCACGTAGAGTTGATGGCCGATCCGCTGTGGCCATTTGCCGTGACAGAGGTTCCCAACTTTTTCCGTATTCCTCGTTCTAACTGAACTGCTTGAGCACAAGCTCAATTCAATCGCCGTTCAATTTTTTCGAGAACTTTATCCAGTTGCTTCCGTAAAAGGAGAGTGAGAAGTGCCAGGCACCAACCATTCCGGCGTGCTCTGGGAGAAAACAAGATGAAATATCGTCGCAAAGAATTTATCGAGCCTCTGAACAAGGCACAAAGCTTCGGTTGCCGTGTTGAAGGCTGGGGCAAGAGCGCTGTAATCTTTCCATTCGATCAGACTGTTCGACCTTATGTTGCACACGACAAGGGCGCTTTTCACCAACTGCGAAACCCATTGCAACCTGTTCAGGAACGTCACAACACCGACGTGACTCAAATGATATTTTGAAATGGGTCGTTAGGCGTTAGCACGCAATTGTTCGTTTACTCGCCGGCGCGTCGAAGGGCCGAGGCGGCAGCCGGCGATTTGTAGTGATAGAGATTCCCGGGTTTTCCTACGGTTCCCTTTTGGGTCTTTCCAGCTGAACGGGTCGAAATCGGGTCAATCGTTATTCAGCCCTTTTTCGGGAACCTCGCCCAGTGATTTCCGTAGAAGTCCTTGAGTTCTCAAAAGAACTAATCCCTCCCCGTGAAAGTCTCGACTTCATAGCCGTTCCTTTGGGACACCATCTCCTGGCGACGCTGTTCTGATGGCGTCGCGCGTAAAGCGATCGTACTGAAAGCGTGAAAAGGCCGTCGACAGAAAGTGCCTTCACGCTGCTCGAACTTCTCGTGGTCATGGGCATCATTATTATCGCGCTGGCCGCCTTGGTTCCCGCCGTCACATCGCTTTCTAAGTCGGGGGGACGAAGAGCGGCGCGCAACAGCTTGCTTGGTGGGATTGAGCAGGCGCGGGCCGAAGCCATTAAGAGCGGTCAGGCTACCTATGTCGTGTTTCCGACTTTTACTAGTGGCGCGCAATCGACATTAGACCGCTACAATTACAGGTCCTACGCAATATTTGAACACGACGCCGCAAATCCTGGAAATGTAAAGCAACTGACAGATTGGAAGGCTTTTCCAACTGGAGTAGCGCTTCGAGCGGCCGGAACCGCTGCTTTATCGAACCTTGCAGATCCCGCCACACTGACTCCGCCGGTGACTCTTAGTTTTGCGCCTGATGCCGGCGCTGGTCCTTTTCGATGTTTCAAATTCAATTCAAACGGGGAAGTTCAAACACCCGCTGCTAACGTTCTCCTTGGCATTTTTGAAGGATACGTAAACAGCGGGAGCGAGGTCGCAACGACAAAAGACGGGAGCGGAAACCTCTCGGCCGTCGAGTACATCACGGTATCCCAATTCACAGGGCGCGCAGTGCCGGCCGACCCCGTGGCAACGCCGACGCCAGGGCCATGAAAAATTCGATAATGCTCGGCTATAACCACGGCGGCCTCGCGAATACTTTCGGAGCTGCGAGCCGTGGGGAGATGTTGTGCCGCCTACAGGGCGGTAGCTTTAGGAAGGCGGCATTCAGCTTATTGGAAGTTGTGATTGCCTTGGGCGTAATCACCGTCGGGATTGTGGGTGTCCTGGCCGTATTCCCGACGGCCTTGCAAACCGGCCACTCAGCCCAGGACGAAACGCGCGCAGCGCACATCGCCCAGTCAGTCTTTGGCAGTCTTGTGGCGCAGGCGCCTTCTCAATTTAGCAACGTGCAGATTCGGCTTTCCGACGGCGTAACGCTATCCCCGTCTATCGACCTCCGAACCACGTTATCACCTGCAGTGACACTTTATGCCGATAACGATGGAAAGCTCACCAATTCTGCAGCTACCGCGACTTACGCGATCACGATTTATACGAATAATGCGGTACCTGGATTCACCGATCCGGCGAGTGCTAACGCGGTAACTGTGCGAGTGGCATGGCCAGCGAACGCGCCTGCCGCAAATCAAACCTTCCGCGACTACGTGCGCATCGTCTCCAAATACTAGCTGCCTTTGTTAACCACGAATGGACACGAATGACCACGAATGAACACAAATTAACACCACGGATTACGCGGATGCCCGGGATGTTTTTTTGGTGCCATCGCGGATTCAGTCTCGCAAAGCAACGTGACCCCGAAAGCATTCGGGGTTTTACGTTGGTCGAGCTTTTGATCGCGACAGGCATCACCGTTGCGATGGTCCTCATGCTGGGTCTGATGTTGGGCTCATTGTTGAGCGCCTCGTCACACGCCACTGAGCGTGTTGACGCTTTTCGTGACGCCCGTGCCGCGATGCAAATGATCGAACGCGATTTGCGGAATCTGGTTCGCACTCAGTGGAGCCCAGATCCGTTCACGGGAGCGAGCTTCGGGCCTTGTGGGGCTGCGACGACATCAACTCCCGTGACGCTGCCGGCTGCATACTTTGTCTTAAAAGACATTTACCCGGATCCTGCAACAACCCTCAACCACAATCAGCAACTCTATACCTTGGTCGCAGCAAAAACGTCGGCTTCATCCGGCGACGTGTGCGCCGTCGGTTATTATTGTCGGTGGGATAGTGGGCTTCATGCCTATAGCCTCCGGCGTTTTTTTCGGGACAGCGCCGCAACGTTCACTGTGATGCAAGGCGCGGGAAGCTATGCGACAGACTCCGCTCTCTACACCCCATCGGCCAGCGATGCGGTGCTAGCCGCTTACGTCTGGAACCTTCAGATAACCGTGTACGACGCTGCCGGACACCGGTCCATTACGTATCCATGCGTTTGTGATCAAGGTGCTGCCACTCCTACATGGCCGCCGGCTGCACTCGAAATTTCGTTTAACGCCATGAGTCCGCAGGCAGCGCGCACGGTGATGAGCGTCACGGCCGGTATGACCGACTCTGCTGCAGCGGCTTATTGGATGAATATGGATGCGAATCTCGTCACGCCGCACACTTACCAATTCAGCAGTCGGATCAATTTGCCATGAAAAGTCGGCAGTCCCCCATAACTACACCACGGATTACACGGATGTTTTCCCGTTGTAGCCACGGCTCTGTGAGCCGTCTTGCGGCTCAACGCTTCAACGCTTCAACGCTTCAACGTTCGAACGTCACTGATTCTAACAGCCATCAACTATCAGCTATCAACCAATCGTCCGGGTTCGCTCTCATCGTTGCGCTGGTGATGGTAGCGCTGATGGCCGTTGTAGCAGTTGGCGTTTTTACCGCCGTCTCACTCGAGCGAGTCACCGCTACATCGTATAGCAACCGCTATCAAGCAGACCTTGCGGCTCAGAACGGTTTGCAAGCTGCTGCTAAGACACTCCTCGCGACTCCTGATGGGACGAACCCTGTCACCGGCAAGGACACATTCCTGGTGGTGCGAGCTGATGGACCGGCCGAAAACGGAAGCAC
>QHRI01000231.1 GCA_003221375.1 Verrucomicrobiota bacterium | reverse complement strand
CCCTCGACCTCGATCTCGCCAAATTTGACCAGTCGTGCTTTCAGATCTCAATGTTTCGCCGGCTCGAGCTAAAAGGCAAGAGACAGGGATTTCAGACCGTGCGCCTTTTAAATCGCTTTCCGCTCGCAACGGCAGGAAGTAGATTGCAAGATGCCGTCTAATTCTCGTTAGATGCTGAGCGAAATGATCGAGCGGTTCGGTTACGAATCGCAGTTCTGGGGGCAAGTGCTAAGATCGTCATATCATCCATGAGTCTTGCCGATCTCGCATCACTTGCCAGTAGCGTCGCCGTTGTGGTTACGCTTCTCTTTCTTGGCCTGCAGATACGGCAATCCAATCGCAACCAAAGATCGTTAATGCAACAGGGGCGAAGCGCGCGCAACGTCGAACTCCTCTCTCGCCTGAGCGATCCCAGGGTTAGCGACGTCATATCGCGCGCCGCCAACGGCGAAACTCTGACCGATCAGGATTGCTTCGTGTTGTACAGTTACATGACCTCGGTGTTCTGGAGCTACGAAGACTGCTTCTTTCAGTTTCATTTGGGCATGCTGGATCCCAAGAGCTGGGCGTCCGACGGTACCGTCTTGAGGCGCTTGCTCGGCAACCCTGCCTATCGCGCGGTTTGGAGGTTCGCGCGGGGCGGGATCGGTGATGAATACAGGTCCTTTCTCGATGGACTCGCCGCCGAATCCAGGCACAACCCCGTCCCGCCCAATTTGCCCAACACGCTCCGGCAATACATCGCGGAAGAGAGGGAAGCGCTCCAGAGGTCGCAAGATGTTAGGCCTTGATTTCACGGCGCACAAAACATCTAACCAGGCGATGGAGCGAACGGCGGACCGCCGTACGCTCCACTTTTGAGATGACTTCCACATTTCAACTCCGAGCGACGCGCAGCCTCGTCCGCCGTCGCTCATCTTGTTCTCGTTAGATGGTAGAGTCTTTATCGAAATGGTTCTCGTAGACGTGGTAAGTCGTGGAACAGGCGGCTTGCCTTGGGCCTTGCTGGGCGATATTCTCTGGCTGTCTCGGGTGGGGCGCACCCAGTAATAACAAATAAACCAGCCACGTAAAACGTGGCAAAACAAACGGAGGAATCGCGATGAAGCGAGTCATATCGTCAGTTGTAGCAGTCGTCGCGTTGGCGGGCGCTGCTGTGAATCTGCAGGCGCAGGACGCGGCAAAGGTGGATGCGAAACATTACACGGTGGCTTTCGAGAACGATCGGATCAGAGTGCTGAAAGCGCACTACGGTCCCGGTGAAAAATCGACCATGCATTCGCATCCGAATGCCGTGGCCGTGTTTCTGACTGATGCCAAGGGCAGGTTTACGTTCCCGGATGGCAAGAGCGAAGATTTCAACGGGAAGGCCGGTGATGTAATCTGGAATAAGGCCACGGTTCATCTGCCGGAGAATACCGGCGACCAGGCCTTCGATGTGGTCGTGGTCGAATTGAAGGGCAAGCGCTCCGCTAAGTAACCAGTCAAAGGCTTATCTCTTTCTCGTTAGGCCTCAACTTTCAGAGAAGTTCGGTTAATTGATTCTTTGCCGTTCGCACGAAAACTTTATCCAAAGTTATGCTATCGAGCATTAATACGATCGCAGATATTGAAACACTCTACGCACGTTTAGGCGAACGCGACTACGAAGCTGTGATGTCGTATTTGGCCGACGACATTGTTTGGATCGTGGCTGACAATTCGCCGTTGGCGGACCGCAGTCCTTATCACGGAATAGCTGAGGTGCGCTCGGGCATTTTCGAACGCTTAACGGTGGGTTTCGATAAACTCGTCTTTGACGCGGACGAGATCTTTGAGTGTAACGGCGGCGAGAGAGTTGTGGCTCTCGGCTACTATTACTTCAGATTTCACGGGCAAGCTGAGGAACGCAACGCACAGGTCGCCCACGTCTGGACGATCCGCGACGGCCGGGCAATTAAGTTCCAGCAATACCTCGACACGCTCCAGGTCGCACGCGACGCGGGAGCGGTCTAAGGCTCCAGGCCCTCTTACCTTTCAGGAACTCGCCATAACTTGAGGAGCCGTAGGAATCAATCGCTGAAACGCAGCCCCAACTCCAACCACCGTTCCTAAGATTTAGCAGCGATCAATTACTTCACAGGAAAGGCTGTCATTCGCATTTGGGATGAGGAAACGTGATCGAAACGCACGAGCACGTGGGCGATTTCAAAGACTGGTAGGCGGGGCTGCCACTTGCGCCTACCGGAGCCGCGCCTGAGCTTCGCGGATCGGTTGGACTTTGTCTCGTTAGAACCATGAAACCTGGCACCGGCACGATCATTCTTGTTGCGGCACTTTTGGCTGCGTTCGGAATCGAGCTTGCAAGCCACTCTGTTGGAAATGAAGCCTTGTTACTGAAACTTGGTGCGCTGCCCGATAATGGGGAGTTACACAGCCAATACTGGCGTCTGGCTACGTACTCGCTCCTGCACTTGAACGGTACGCATCTTCTCGTCAATGCAATGCTGCTGCTTTGGATCGGACGAATCGTGGAAAGTCGCGTCAATATTGCTGACGCGAGCGCCATCTATGTTTCTAGCGTGCTTTGCTCGGCAGCACTGATTTTACTCGTTCATCACTTGTATCCGAAGACAGGCGCGACAATGGGCGCGTCAGGCGGCGTGTTTGGCTTACTTGCTGCTGCTCTCATAATCTCTTACCGTCAAAAGGCGGAACCACTCGATCGACAAAGTCGCCTTCGCACTTTGCTATGGATCGCGTTGCTCGTAGGTTTGGGCATTTCACTTCTCCCCGGCATCAGTATGGCTGGCCATGTGGGAGGTCTCATTGGCGGGGCAGTTGTGGCACCGGTTGCGAGATTGCGAAAAAATGTATGACCAGGTAATGCAGCCGGCAGGCGATGCGCCCCGAATCACGGATTCGAGTTCAAACAAACGCGCTCAACTTTTCATCCGCGCGCACTACGAAACGCTATCCGTCGTCGCGATGCGCGTCAACAATCCAGATCGTTCGCCCGTTCCGCCAAGCATTCGCGCCGCCCTTGCTAGGCGAGGGAGGCGAGGCGAGGGACAGTGCAGCGCCAGCGAGAGCGCACGCCGAGGGACCTTGGGCGTGGCCGAAGGAAGTCCTCACCTTAGCCGTATAGCGGCGATGCCCCGATCGTCCTGGCGGCCTGCATGGGAAATTACGATGGGGCAACGGGGGGA
>QHRI01000230.1 GCA_003221375.1 Verrucomicrobiota bacterium | reverse complement strand
ATCGCGCAGCGGTGCTTACGTCCAGATCGAGATCCGTATGATGCACGTTATGAAATCGCCAGAACAACGGAATCATATGGTTCGCCCAATGCCACCACCAATAGGCGTAATCCATAAGTAGAAATGTGGCGATGACGGCAATCCATCCCGTCACACCGAGCCAGTTCAACAAACCGATATGTCGAGATTCTGTCCACATTGCGATGGCGATCGGGATCGGCAACATGGCAAAACGCACGACGGCGAATCCAGGAATCGAAAGCACAAAATTGCGGATGAGGCGATGCAACACTCTGAAATGCTGGCGACGCAGGGGGAATCGCCACTGAAGCCAGAGCAGTGCGAGGAATAGACAGGTCAGAAGCGGCCTGCCGATATAATCCATCAAAGGAATTTTTGGCATTGGCATTGCTCGGACATTACTCCGGCTGATCTTATCATCCCCTCATGTACACAGGCAATGCACGGCGCCTGCCAGAACCGAATTTTGTCATCGAGAAAATTAGCGAGGCGTCGCGCAGCGGTTTCATTCCTATCGGATAACCCTTACAGAAGATTTAGCAGAAATGACGCGAATACCTGTCTCTATCATTATTCCCGTCCTTAACGAGGCGAAGCTGCTATGGCCATTTCTCGCGCATCTGCGCGAGCGGGCGGCGGGTGCAGAGATTATTGTCACAGACGGTGGAAGTTCTGATGGGACGATTGAACTCGCACGCGACTCTTGCAACCAGCTGATTGTGGGTGAACCCAATCGGGCGAAACAAATGAACGCCGGTGCAGACGCGGCACACGGCGACATTCTTTGGTTTGTCCACGTCGATGCTGAAATTCCGCAGGGGTGTCTTGAAGAAATTCAGCGCATCATGCATGACCCAAAGGTCGCCGGCGGTTTTTTTCGAATTCGTTTGCCGCGCAGTTGGGTTTATCGATTCACCGACAGTTTTGCGCATTACGCCGGGATCTTGTTGCGAATGCGGTGCGGCGACCACGGGATATTCTGCCGGCGAACGGTGTTCGTTGACGTTGGTGGCTTTCCGGAAGTGCCGCTGATGGAAGATGTGGAATTTTTTCGCCTGCTTCGGCAGCGCGGTCGCGTGGTATGCAGCCAAAAACGGATCCTGTCGAACCCGCGGCGCTATGAAACTGTCGGACGCGTGCGGTTGACTCTGGCTTACGGACTGATTGCAATGCTTTACATCTTCGGCGTCCCGTTGTCGAAGCTTGCGTCGCTCTATGAGCGCATCTGCTGCAAAGCAATGTAGTCCGGAGTGAGTTGAGCGATGCTGCCGCGTCGAGGTGGCCTCTCAGATGCGCCCGATCAGAACACCTCATCCGTTTCTATGTACAAGGGACTAGGGACATAAATGAAAAGGAGGCAGGCATGAAAATAACGAGCTTTGTTATTACTTTGACTGTGGCCACGGCACTTGTTGCCTTCGCGCAGGAAGGAACAGTGGAAGATGTAAAACACGGTGCAAAAAAAGCAGGGGAGACGGTTAAGGACGGACTTGAGACAGCAGGCCAAAAGACCAAGGAAGCTGCTGAAACAGTCGGAGAAAAAACCAAAGAGACTGCCAAAACCGTAGGCAGAAAGACGAAGGAAACCGCTCAAACGGTGGGCCAGAAGACAAAAGAAACCGCCAAAACAGTCCATCGAAAATCCAAAAGAGCGCTGAACAAGGCGAAGGCGGAAACCAGCGAACAACAATCGACAAATCAGACACCTAATACGCCGAGCCCGACTGACCGCTAGAGGAGCAAGGAAACGGCGACACGGCGAGCCAGCGAAACGGCAGGCCAGTATGAAAATCGCCGGCTCACGCTCTCGCCGAATTTTCGTTTCGTTTCCCACTTGCTCAGATTCACTGACTGAGTCCTATTTGTGGCGATCAACCCCGAAAGCTTTGGGGGTCAATCGGATTTTCTGAGCTAATGAGCGGTCTGCGCTTGGGAGTAAATGTCGATCACGTAGCAACGCTGCGGCAGGCGCGCTATGCCACCATGCCAGAATCCAAAAACGCAGAGCCAGATCTCATCATTGCGGCGCGAATGTGCGAACGCGCAGGCGCGCAGGGGATTGTCGCCCATCTGCGCAGCGATCGCCGGCATATCCAAGACCGGGACATCGAACGGCTGCGCG
>QHRI01000229.1:2771-5979 GCA_003221375.1 Verrucomicrobiota bacterium | reverse complement strand
GCCCTTGTCGTCGCAGAAAGGCGAAAATGGGTCGCCAGTACGTGCGGCAAAGCTTTTCCAGCGCCTCTTGTGCCGCCGGTGATTCGCCTTGCGCCTCCAGCACGACGCTCCAGTGCGTGGTCGTAAACGCGATCGGACCATCATGAGCATTTCCGCCAATCGGGCTCAGTGACGTCACCTGATCATCAGCAGGCACGCTGCCATCCAAATGAAAACCCGCGCCAAAATCAAGCCTGCATTGCGTCAGCGAGCGCTCGCCTTTCACTGCACACACGAAAGCTTCATGCGTGCTTGTCGCCGAAATAGAAAATTAAGCGCGACCAATCACAAGTCAGTTATTAAGTCCCTCTGACAGTGCTCTTGTCATCAGGCGCGACGTGCGTGAAAATTAACGCCCCGTGGCTCTGCGATTACCCAAACGAGATTACCAGGACATCGAGCGAATCATCGAGTTGGACTTCGTGCGCGCGACCGAAGCTGCTGCCCTGAATTCACTGCGCTGGCTCGGGCGCGGCGACAAGGAATCGGCCGACGCGGCGGCCTGCGACGCCATGCGCGGCATGTTCGATCTCATGAACATCTGCGGCGAAGTCGTCATTGGCGAAGGAATCAAGGACGAAGCACCCGGTATTTTCAAAGGCGAACAACTCGGAACATGGGTTCCCGGTTCGCCGGAATTTCACATCGCCATCGATCCAATCGACGGGACCACCAATATTTCCAAAGGCGCGCCGAACTCCATCAGTTGCATCGCCGCGGCGAGCCCGGAGAAAGGAGTCAAGGTCGCGCTGCGGGATGTGCCATCGTTCTACATGTCGAAACTGGCTTACGGGCCGCGCGTCATCGATTACATGAAAAAACGCGGCGATTCGCTTCACATCGAGATGCCGATTCCTGAAATGCTGGCCATTGTTGCTCGCGCGGTGGACAAACGCGTTCAGGACGTCGCGGTGATGATGCTCGACAGACCACGCCACAAGGAAATCGTCGAACAAATTCGCGCGGCAGGTGCGTCGTTGCGCATGATCGGCGATGGCGATATCGCCGCGGCTATCGCTCCGTCACTGCCCGAATCCGATGTCGATCTTTACATGGGTATTGGCGGTTCGCCCGAGGCGGTGCTGGCGGCGGCGGGCATCAAGTGTCTCGGCGGCGATATGCAATGCAAAATGTGGCCACGGGATGAAAAGGAACGGAAGAGCCTGGTTGACGGCGGCTACAAAAAAGATCTGGATCGCATTTTTTCAGCCGATGACCTCGCGAACGGCCAGAACATTCTTTTCTGCGCAACCGGCATCAGCGACAGCGCTCTCCTGCGCGGGGTGCGGGCTCACGGCGGCGTCACGGCCGTTACCCATTCGATCCTTATGCGCGCCAAGAGCAAGACCGTGCGTTTCGTCCGGGCGAGACATAATTTGCAGACAAAAACGATCCGACTCCGGTCCGATAATCGCGAACATCTGATTTAGATTTGCGGCTTAACTCAATTCGTTAGGCCGTTTTTGGCTGAATCCCGAATTTCGCCAGTTCAGCGATGGTTTTTTCCATTGGCAGACCAACGACGTTGGTGAATGAGCCGTCGATTCTTGCGATGATTTCAGCGCCGCTTCCCTGCGCGGCATAAGCTCCGGCCTTGTCGAGGGGACCCACTTTCGCGAGATAACTCTCAATGCCCAACTCGCTCAGCCGGCGAAAACGAACACGCGACACCTCGTGAAAGACTGCTGATCTTCCCGATGTTTGCCGATAAATCGCAACAGCAGAACAAACCTCGTGGGTCCGTCCGCTCAGGCGCCTAAGCATTTTCGCAGCCTCGCTCAAATCCGCTGGTTTACCGATGATTTGGTTCTCCAGAGCGACCAGCGTGTCGGCCGCGAGCACGACTTCATCCGGACGCATCTGCGCGATAGCCATTCCTTTTCGAATGGCGTTCCACATCGTAAGCTCGCGTAGCGTGAGATCGGCATCGAACTTTTCTGCGATGCTCGGCAAGGCAATTTCAAATTGGAATCCACCCTCGGAGAGCAACGCAGCGCGTCTGGGCGAACCGGATGCCAGCACTAGTGAAGGCACAAATTCATTGTAGAGGCAGCCGTGCCGACCGCAACCGGCCGCGTTTGGCGACGTTAACGTATGTCGCCTGGCAGTCGCGGAGACGCCAGCAACTGCTCGAACTCGCCCCAGCGCTTCTCGGGTTGCTCCGCCGTGCCGCCGCGTTTCTCGATGTACGTGCGCACCATGTCTTCGCCGAGATTATAGTTAATGACATAGCTGCGGTATTTCTCGATGAATTTTGTGGCTTGCTTCGCCCGTTTCTCGTCCATGAGCGCGTATTTTTGCAACCACGTCGCTGCCGCGTTCGCATCGATTTCACCGTTCAGGTAACGCCGAGCCGCCTCGTTCGTGGCGTAGTTTAGTTGCTTTACCAAATCTTGCACCGCATAAAATTCCTCCACGCGTGACGGGTCTATCCCCGCTGCCGGCCAGAGCACTTTTTTCTCGAACTCCAACCGCTCCGGCTTTGTAATTACCACCTCCCTGCCAAAATTCGCGGTGCCTTCGGCAATGAGTGATTGTGGCGAGAAAAGCGGATAGACCGAGAATTCAACCCAACTGCGATCCCGGACGAGATTTTTCTCGAGCAACGCGTTGTAGACATGATGACCGGGGTAGCCCTCGTGCGCAGCTAGGTCGATCGCCCGATCGATGTAGACTGGCAGATCGGTATTCACTTGGATAATGCTGCGATAACCACCCTTGTACCAATTGTAACCGCCCCATAGTTTATTGGTGACGTATTCGACGCTGAAATTTTCGCCCGGGGGCAGTTTGATGTGCGAGAGCGTGCGTTCGCGACACGCCTTGATGGCGAGCTGAAAAACCGTGTCCAACTTGTCCTTGGGAATCACGAATGCCTGCCGCCAACTCTCGTAACGCTGCAAGAGCGATCCCTCACCTGGAAGTTTCGGCTCGAGCTTGGCCAGGATCTCCTGAAAGTGAGCTTCCGAAAAAATGGGTGCAACGGCGTCATAAAGAACCTGCGATTCTTCATCGAACTTCAAGCGCTCGCCTTTCAAAATGCGCGTTCGCGCCTCGAGCGCGGAAAGTTGCTTTGTTAAGTATCTGCGGCGCAACTGCTCCATCTCGTCCGTCGACTCGGAAATCTTCGCCAACTGGTCACGTAATCGGGTGGCCTCTAATGCGATCG
>QHRI01000229.1:0-2761 GCA_003221375.1 Verrucomicrobiota bacterium | reverse complement strand
ATCCGAATCATGTTGGCCCATCGCGAGCACCAGTTTCACATAAGCCTCTGCGATCTCATTGACGCTTTTCGGCACTGCTGGTGTCGGCGATGCAACTGCGCCGTTCGTAGTCCAAGCGCCAAGCAGCGCTAATGCAGCGAGAACACACGACGGGCCGTTCATCGCATCATTTTCCGCCGGCGATCACTGCAGAAGAGAATCAACCGGATAAACCACGCCATTTTTGATCACCCTGTCGATGTCGGAAGCATGCGCGATATCGTCGACCGGATTCGAATTGAGAATGACTAGATCAGCGAAATAGCCAGGGGCGATCTGACCGATATGCGCGCCAGTGTCGCCACCGAAGAGTTTTGCGGCATTCGCGGTGGTGCATTGAAGAATTTGCATGGGCGTTAGTCCGGCTTCTTTCATTAACTGAAATTCGCGGAAAAGCGCCGGGCCATGAATCGTGCCGATGTTTCCGGCGTCCGTCCCTGCTGCAATCGTGACGCCGGCGTCCTCCAGTCGTTTTAGGTTCGGTAGCGCGATATCGTACGTCTTCTTGATACGATCCAGCGCCTCGTCCGGCTTGGCCAACGCGCTCTTGATCCGCTCGGGCAATTTGTCCTGTGGAATTTTGGTGACATCAAGCGACGCGATCACTTCCGGGTTACCCCACGCCTTTTCTTCAGGCGTCAGGTTCAACTGATGCGAAAACGTTCGACCATAACGCTCGAAGACAACTAGGGTCGGGCACAAAATCGTGTGGCGATCTTTGAGCAACTTTACGAACGCGTCATCGATTGGCTTGTCGGTCACGCTGTGGACGAGCACGTCCGCGCCTTCTTCCACCGCCGCGCGCGCCGTCTCCAGTTCCGTCGCGTGGACAGCGACACGTATTTTGTGCGCGTGACTTTCTTCTATCGTTGCGCGCACGATTGGCCGGAAACTTTCAACCGGGTGCTCCTTGTCGACGATGTACCAAATCTTCACAAGATCGGGTTTTTGTTCAGCCAGTTTGCGTACGAAAGCGCGCGCTTGATCCGGCGTGTCTATTTTGACGATTGGGGGATCACCTAGATCGAGTTTTTCACGCGAGACGCTCGAGATCAATGGCCCGGCCACGGCCACCCGTGGCGCTTTGGCAGTTGCATTCGCAGTTTTGCGAACTTCGAAATTCCAAAATGGCCCGCCAACGTCGACCACGCTTGTGATTCCACTTCGCAGGTATCGGTCGAAGACGTCGTTCACATGACTCTTCACCCACGCGACTTCGTCTTTGTATGGACGCACGCTGTTGAGATCGGTGCCGTCCGGTCGCGTAAACAGATCACCGGATTGAAAAAAGTGAATGTGCGTGTCGATGTAACCCGGCAAAATGAATTTGCCCGTGCAATCGATCTGTTTGCCGAGCGTTGCGGCATCTTGTTTGCCGATTGAAACGCGTTCGATTTTATCGCCGTCGATCACAACTGTTGCATTTGGCAATACTTTGCCGTCGGCGGGATTGATTACCGTACCGTCAACGAGCGCGGTCTTTTCCGCGTGAACATTCGCCAGGGCGAAGGACGATAGCGTGAGAGCTATAACTGCTTTGGATTTCACAATTAGAGATTCCTCGACTCCGCTCGGAATGACAGAGCGTTATTCTTTCGATTCCGGCACGACTTTCTCAGCGGCCTGAAAGCCGATCTTCGAGTGGGTGCCGTCGCAAAACGGTTTTTCGGTCGATGCGCCGCAGCGGCAAAGCGCCATCCGTTTTTCGACCGGGTACTTGTTTCCGTCGGCGTCGATCAGCTCCACTTCGCCAGTCACTATGTAAGGTCCATTCTTGATTGTTTCGATTGTTACTTGAGCCATGGAGCACTTTAAATGTCTTGGGATTGTCATGTCGAGCGAAGTCGAGACATCTCTGGATGTTTCCGATTTCAGAGCTAGTTAAAGATTCCTCCGCTTCACTCGGAAGGACAAAATAGAAACCAGATACATGAAGATTCTCGCCGCAATTAGCCTTGTGCTTGTTAGCTCAGTATTCGCACAAAACATCAAACATCCGTTCACGTTCGAAGACATGATGAAGCTCAAGCGTGTCGGCGCGCCGGTACCGTCGCCGGATGGGAAATGGGTCGTGTTCGATTGCCAAGATGTCGATCTCGCCGCGAACACGAAGAGTTCGCATTTGTGGATCGTGCCGGCGACAGGGGGTGAATCGCGACGGTTGAATCCAACGCCGAATCACGAGGAGCGGCCGCGCTTTTCGCCCGACGGCAAGCGCTTGATCTGGATGTCCAAGGCGACCGACCCAACGCAAATCTGGATGAGCGATTTCGACCCCGCAGGTGGTCAGCTGGTTGGAAAACCTTATCAAGTTACTTCGATCTCCACCGGTGCCGACGGTGCGATTTGGTCACCGGATGGGAAGAACATCGTATTCGTGTCGGCGGTATATTCCGATTGCAAGGACGACGCGTGCAACAAGCAACGGGATGAAGAGCTGAAGAAGAGCAAGGTGAAAGCGAAAATCTTCACGCGTTTGTTCTACCGACATTGGAACGCGTTCACCGAGTTCAAGCGGAGCCATTTGTTTGTTATGAGCGCGGACGCGTCGCAAGCGAACCTGGCGCGCGATCTGACTCCGGGCGATCACGATGTGCCGCCGTTCTCGTTAGGAGGCCAGGACATGTATGCGGTTTCACCCGACGGCCAGGAGGTCGCGTACACGAGCAACATCGACGAAGTCGAGGCGACGAGCACGAACAACGAAATTTTCATTGTGCCG
>QHRI01000228.1 GCA_003221375.1 Verrucomicrobiota bacterium | reverse complement strand
TACGTTTGCATCGTGAGCTTCCGCGGCGCGATTGAGGCGCGTGCGCTCGTTAGCCGCCGCATTCGACCGATGAACCTGAATGGAAAAACCGTGCATCAAGTCGCAGTTCCATTTCATTTCGGAGCAGCCGGTCCGTTACGCGGTAACGCTGCCAATAATCTGGTTGCCATTTCCGGCGAGCCAAATGTCACGATCATGGAAAGCAAGGCGCTTGTCTGCAACATCATCCCGGGCCGATTGCCGCGTGGCCCGGCTTTCTTTGATTGGCTCGAGCGAAACGCGCCGCAGGCCGGTCAGCCAGCAAATCTGCATCCGGAACAGCCACCCCTCGGCGCGCCGAGCGGCGGAAAATTCTCGCGTAGTCACGGCAAGGAGGGAAAAACGGGATGATCGGTCGCCAACAAATGGTAGGGCGCGACCGCCGCGTTTTCACAAAATGATCGGCGAAGGAATTCAGAGTACAAATCAGCGCCGGCATTCGTACGTGCACGATAATGTTGAAGTCGGCTTTTTCACGGATCCGACTGTATGCATCGGCTGCAAAGCTTGCGAGGTAGCGTGCAAGGAATGGAACGACGTTCCTGACGACGGTTTCACCTGGTTGGGAAATTCCTACGACAACACCGGACATCTCGGCGCTTCCACATGGCGCCATGTTTTGTTTCTCGAACAAGATCGGCAAAAAGGAAACCAGGTCGTCGGCTGTCACTCGTTAGGCAATGGCGATCAAGACGATCCATTTCGCTGGGTGTTCCTTTCCGACGTTTGCAAGCACTGCGAGGAAGCCGGTTGCCTCGAAGCATGTCCAACCGGCTCAATCGTGCGGACCGAAGTCGGCTCGGTCTTCGTGCAGGACGACGTATGCAACGGCTGCGGATATTGCGTCGTCTCGTGTCCGTTCGGCGTGATCGATCGTCGGCCCAGGCCCTTGCCCGAGTCGGGCGGCGCCTTCAAGTGCACGTTTTGCTACGACCGACAAAAAAGCGGCCTCGTGCCCGCGTGCGCCAAGGTTTGTCCCACCGAATCGATCGTCTTTGGACGGCTCGATGATTTACGGGCGCGAGCGGCGCAGCGCGTGCAAGAGCTGCATCAAGACGGCTATAACGACGCGCAACTTTACGATCCGACCGAAACGTCAGTCCGCGGCATTCACGCGTTCTTTTTGATTCTTGGCGAACCGGAAGCTTACGGGCTCCCGCCTAAACCGCAGGTCCCCACGAGTTATTTGAAATCGGCATGGACCTCAGCCATCGCGACCGCAATCGGTGCGCTAATCGCGATCGTGTGCGCATTTGCTTTTCTATGAGCCAAACAACTCAAGAGGCTGTAGCCCGGGGCGTTGACCCCAACCACGCAGGACATTTTCACACACAGAACCACCGCGGTCAGCGCTCGCGGCTACAGACGTATGCCTAACGAACGGCGTCTCGATCAACTGCGCGAGCAGGCTTGGGAGAAAGGAGTCGTCGAAGGCCGTGGCGTGGATGTCGCCGGCGGACCAATCCCGCACCGGCCCGGTTACTACGGCCAGCCGGTCATTAAACCGCCCGTATGGACATGGGAAATTCCCCTTTACTTTTTCGTGGGCGGATTTTCCGGGATGGCTGCGGTCATCGCATTGGTCGGAGTAATTTTTCATCAGAGCGATCTCGCGCTCACAGCCATGTGGCTCGCAGCGATCGGCGCGATTCTCTCCCCCATCCTTCTCATCATGGATCTCGGTCGCCCACATTTGTTTCTGAACATGCTTCGCGTCTTTAAGCATCAGTCGCCAATGTCCGTTGGCGCGTGGATTGTGTTTTTTTTTGGCGGCTGTGCTGTTCCCGGTTTAATCGCGCTCGAGCTTCACACACAGCAAATCTTCACCGGCGACTTCGACCAGTTTCTTCAAGTCATCGCATTTTTGCTGATCCTGGGCTCGGCCTTTTGGGGAATTTTCCTGGCGACTTACACAGGCGTTTTGCTGGGGGCGACCGCGATTCCCGCCTGGTTTTTGCATCGCACGTTTCTACCAATTCACTTCGGCGTTGCAGGATTGGGGTCGGCGGCCGCGTTATTGGAGTTGCTTGGCCATAGAATCGCACCGCTCGGTGGCCTTGGATTTCTCGCTGCGGGTTTCGAGACGATACTTTGGATCTGGCTTGAGATCGACAAACACGGCAAAGCCGATCGCGCTCTGCACCAATCGCGCTCCGGTTGGCTCATCCGCGGCGGTGAAATACTAAGTGGACCGATGGCACTAATTTTGCGCTCCGTGAATTTGGTTCCGTTCGCTGCAATTTCATTTTTGCTTGGCGCGCTGATCAGTCGCTTCGCCTGGATCTGGGCAGGAAAAGTTTGCGCGCTCGATCCTGAAGCGGTGTTCGCCTCGCAGCGCTGATGCTGTAGCCGAGGGTGTTGACGCGGCCATGCGCGTAGCCGCATCTCAAACTGCCGAGGTGAGCGCCGTCTGCTACGGCGATTCCAGAATCACGCGCTCGATGTGTGAATAAATGTTGAACGAAGGCGGACGCAGAAATCCGATCAGCGTTTGATTACTTTCCCGCGCAAAATCTGCGGCGAGCGTCGAAGGTGCTGAGACCGCGGCGACGATTGGAATCCCGGCGGCGAGGGCTTTTTGCACGATTTCAAACGACGCGCGCCCGCTCACCAGGAGCACGTGTCGAGTTAGTGGAAACAATCCATCGAGAAACGCGCGGCCGATCGCTTTGTCCACGGCGTTGTGACGACCGATGTCTTCGCGAACAATTTTCAATTCGCCGCCCGAATCAAAAACACCTGCGGCATGAATTCCACCTGTGCGCGTGAAATCGCTCTGCG
>QHRI01000227.1 GCA_003221375.1 Verrucomicrobiota bacterium | reverse complement strand
GATCATTTACAATCTCGGACTTATTTACGAGCGGACGGGCAACCAGGAAAAATCGCTCGCCTGTATGAAGCAGATTTACGAAGTCGAACACGGCTACAAAGACGTGGCGACGCGGGTAGAGAGCTCCTACCAGAAGAACGTTCGTGAGGCTTGACTAATCCGATCTTCTGAGCTTGCGCACCTAGAGGAACCTGGAGCCCCGAAAATTAGAGAATCAGGATTCATTCGCGTCCAAGCGACCGTCTGTTTGCGATTCTTAATTGCCGGATTTGTTTCGGCAGATTTCAACCGTACAACGTCATGAAAACCAAAATCACAATTGTTTCGCAGTTTTGTGTTCGCACTCTAATAGTCGCAGCGCTTAGCGTGGGCGGAGTCGCGATGGCGCAAGACTCTCCAGCGACCAAGAGTTCCTCGCTTAGCGTGAAGGACAAAACGTTCATGAAGAAAGCCGCGAAGGGCGGCATGATGGAAGTTGCAATGGGGAAGCTCGCTGAGCAAAACGGCCAGAGCGAGGATGTGAAGTCATTCGGCAAACGAATGGTGACCGATCACAGCAAAGCCAACGACGAATTGAAGTCCATCGCTTCGAAGAAAGGCGTCCAACTACCGAGCAAGGAGCCGACTACTAAATGGAGCTCGGACAAGACCTATATGGATATGATGGTCAAGGATCACGAAAAGGATCTGGCCGAATTCCAAGAGGAAGCGAAGAGCGGGTCTGATCCGGATGTGAAAAAGTTTGCGGAGGACACGGCCAAGGTTGTCCAGGAACATCTTGAGCTGGCCAAAGAAACCCAGAAGAAGCTGCAATAGGATAGGCACTGACTGAACGCGGCACGCCTCGAAAGACGTGCCGCTTTTTTATTCATTAACACCGGGATTTAGCCCGGTGCAGCTGCGACCAGATTCTCCAGCCGTTTTAACGGCTTTTGCCCAGCACACTTCCAAGAAAGCCGTTAAAACGGCTACGTGATTGCCTTGTCTGAAACACCGGGCTGATGCCCGGTGTTAATGGAATCAGCCTGGATGAAAAGCGCCTTGGCTTTTGCGATATGAAACTTAATCCTGTAGTCGATGCGCAAGACCAAGATCATTTGCACGCTCGGTCCGGCCACGGAAAAGACCGAGGTGTTGCGTCAGCTGATCCAGAAGGGCAGCGATGTCTTCCGATTGAATATGAGCCACGCCAGTCACGACTGGGTCCGCGATATCGTTCCGCGCATCCGCATGCTGGCGCAAAAGGCCGGCCGACCAGTTGCACTGCTACTCGACACCCAAGGTCCGGCTATCCGGACTGGCGATTTGAAGGCGAATTTGCATTTGAAGCCAGGTGACATTTTGGAATTCACTGTGCACGGCGCGCGGAGCAAAGAGCGCTACTCGGTGGACGTAAATTACCCCGGCTTTGCCGATGACGTGATAGTTGGCAATACGATTTTGGTCGATAACGGCTTGATCAAATTACTCGTCCTGGACAAGGGAAGAAATCGGGTGCGCTCCAAGGTTTTGACGCGCGCGATCCTCGGTTCGCGACGACATATTAATTTGCCAGGCGTGCACGTGAACCTTCCATCGCTCACGAGGAAGGACCTGGCGGATGTCTCACTTGGGGTGGAGATCGGAGTGGATTTTGTCGGGCTGAGTTTCGTGCGCGAGAAAAGCGACATCGAACAGCTGCGAAAAATCCTTTCGAGGAAAAAGAGCAACGCGCGGATCGTGGCGAAAATCGAGGATCAACTCGCCGTGCGATCGATCGACAAGATGATTGACAGCGCGGACGCCATCATGGTCGCGCGCGGCGATTTGGGAATCGAATGCCCGATGGAGGACTTGCCAATCATTCAGCGCCGGATTGTCAAAAACTGTCTTCGGCTGGGCAAGCCAGTCATAGTCGCGACTCAGCTGTTGGAATCGATGATCGCCAATCCTCTGCCTACTCGAGCGGAGATCACCGACGTAGCGAATGCAGTGTTCGAGCAGGCAGATGCCGTAATGCTCAGTGGCGAAACGACGATCGGTCGTTACCCGGTTGAGTGTGTCGAAGTCTTGCACCGAGTCGCAATGCGTATCGAGCGCAGCGGCGGCGCGGGTTATGCCGAACACGCAGTGCTGGAAAACACCCGGCAGAAAACGGTAGCTTCAGCCGTTGCTCTGGCGAACTCGCTGCCAGATTCAAAACTGGTTGTGTTTACATTACAGGGCAGAATGGCGCGGTATACTTCAAATCTGAGGCCGCGGCGCGCACCGATCTTTGCTTTCACTCCGAGCGAGGAGGTTTACAGGCAACTCGCGCTCTGTTGGGGAACGTTTCCCACCTGTATCGATTTTACTGGGGGCCCAGACAAGACTATGGCAGCAGCCGAGAAGTTTTTGCGCAAGAACAAGTGGGCGGCGCCTGGAGACCGCATGGTGATTGTCAGTGATGTGCGGATGGGGCGTGCATTAATCGACTCGATCCAACTGCGCGTGGTCAAATGACAAAACGCGCGGACTGCATGGCCGCGCGTTTTGAAAGCCAGGATATCGATCCAGCTTTACGCTTCCACCGGCAACTCGACGTCGACCGGGCGCTCCTTTTTGCTGAGCGCGCGGCGCAACTTCGAAAGCGCGATGTTTTGCAGCTGGCGAATCCGTTCGCGGGTGACGCCGAATTTCTTGCCCACTTCCTCGAGCGTTTTCGGTTTGCCGCCGTCGAGACCGAAACGCTGGAAAATGATCTTCTTCTCACGGTCATCAAGCACGTCGAGCAAACCGCCGACTTCGTTACGCAGGTTCTTGTCCCGCAGCAGTTCAAACGGCGTTTGAGCGTCCTCATCGCCAACGATCTCACCGAACTCGGTGGAATCATCGTCGCTAATCGGTGCATCAAGCGATGCCGGGCGGATCGATACAGTCTTTAACTGCGAAACCTTTCCGCTGGCGATTCCAATTTCATCACCAAGTTCTTCATCAGTGGGCTCGCGGCCAAGCTCCTCGCTCATCTGGAGAGAAACCCGGCGCATCTTAGAGATTTTGTCCACCAGATGCACGGGTAGCCGGATCGTCTTGCTCTGATTAGCCAGTGCCCGTTTGATGGATTGTTTGATCCACCACGCAGCGTATGTGCTTAGCTTCCCGCCCTTTGCGGGATCGAAACGTTCCACTGCCTTCATCAGGCCAATGTTGCCTTCCGAGATCAGGTCGAG
>QHRI01000226.1 GCA_003221375.1 Verrucomicrobiota bacterium | reverse complement strand
AACTGAAACTGCTCCCTCGCCGTCAATGTCTACTTTGACCTTTTCGGGGATCTCGACTGCCTTGTTTCCAATTCGTGACATCAGTTCGTGGATTGTTAAATCGTCGCAACGTTAAATTGTTACCAAACGTAGGCCAGTAGTTCGCCGCCCACCTTTTGCTTCCGCGCTTCGCGCCCCGATAAAACACCGCGCGAAGTGGAAAGAATTGCCAAACCCATTCCACCCAGAACTCGCGGGATTTCATCGGCACCAACGTACCGCCGCAATCCTGGCCGGCTTACCCGGCGAAGCCCCGCAATGGCGCTCGAGCGGTTCACCAGTTTGTTGGTAATCTTGATGCGCGGATGTGCAGCACTCGTGTCAATCGAGTAATCTGAAATGTAGCCTTCATCCTTAAGGATGCGCGCGAGCTCGGCCTTAATCTTCGAGTACGGGACCAGCATCTCCGGTTTTTGCGCGCGCGTACCATTGCGGACTCGCGCCAAAAAATCGGCAATTGGATCAGTAACAGTACTCATGAAATCAGGCGGCTTGCGCGGCGGGCTTCTTTGCCCGGTCGCTAAACGGCACACCCATTTCGCTTAATAGCGATTTGGCTTCTTCATTGGTTCGTGCCGTGGTGACGATTGTAACATCAAATCCGATGTTGCGCTTGATTTTATCGAGCTCAACCTCAGGAAAAATCGATTGGTCGGAAACTCCAAGTGTGTAGTTGCCGTGGCTATCAAAACACCGCGGAGAAACACCGCGAAAATCGCGGATGCGCGGCAGGGCGGCTTTGATGAAGCGCTCGAGGAATTCGTACATACGGTCTCCACGCAAAGTCACCTTCGCGCCAATGGCCTGGTCTTTGCGCAATTTGAAATTCGAAATGCTTTTCTTGGCCAGTGTTTCCAAGGGGCGCTGACCGGTGATCAATGCCAGCTCGGCTTTCGCTTCTTCCAGCGCCTGCTTTACATCTGATTGCGAACCGACGGAGGTGTTAATGACCACTTTTTCGACTCTCGGGATTTGATGAACGTTTTTGTAACCGTGCAGCTTCTGCAGCGCCGGCATAACGTGCTCCTTGTAATGGCGATGAAATTCGTTTTCCATTTTCTCAGTTTGTCATATCGAGCGAAGTCGAGACGTCTCTAGGCTGCTTTCCGCTCTTCTCTTGCCGTCTTCGATTTCTTCGTCGTCTTTTTCTCAGCCTTCTTCTCGCGTTCGATCAATTTCACATTGGAAATATGAATCGGCCCCTCGCGTTCGGCGATTTTCCCGCTCGGATTATCCTGGGATTTGCGAAGGTGTTTCTTGATGATCCGCACGCCTTCAACGACGACGCGCTGTTTTCCCGGAAACACCGCCAGGACTCGGCCCGAGGAACCGCGAAAATTCCCGGAGATGACCTCGACCTGGTCGCCTTTTTTCACATGGCACTTGTTTCGGTTCATAAGACTTCCGGAGCGAGCGACACAATTTTCATGAAATTCCGTTCACGCAATTCTCGCGCAACCGGTCCAAAGATACGCGTGCCACGGGGATTCAAGTCTTTATCGATAATTACGATCGCGTTGTTATCGAAACGCAGTAGCGAACCATCATCGCGACGAATTGGTTGCTTGGTTCGAACGAGCACCGCGCGCACCACTTCGCCCTTCTTTACCGTTCCGGTTGCACTCGCTTCCTTGACGTTGGCAGTAATCACATCGCCGATCCCCGCGTAACGGGTGGCTTTGCCAATCACGCCAATCATCGTGGCCATGCGCGCCCCGCTATTGTCTGCCACATCCAATCTGGACCGAATTTGCACCATAAAATCGACAGTTACTTTTGGATGACTTCCACCAAGCGCCACCGTTTCAGCTTGCTGAGCGGCCGGGTCTCCATGATGCGGACCCTATCACCAGTTTTTGCCTGGTTTTGTTCGTCGTGGGCATAAAATTTTTTCATCTGTTTGACGATCTTGCCAAACTTTGGATGCGGCACGCGCGTAACCGTGCGCACCACAATTGTCTTATTCATGCCGCTGGAAACCACTTCACCGGTGCGCGTCTTACGCGAGCCACGAGTGATAGGCACAGGAGCAGATTGCAGTTGATGTTCGTCAGCCATAGTTACTTCGCTTCAGTTTGTTTCTCGCGCTGTGACAGGTGCGTTTCGATCCGGGCAATGTCCCGACGCAGCAGGCGCAACCGGCTTGGCTGCTCCAACTGGCCACTCTGCTGTTGCAAACGCAGATGAAGCCTTTCCTGGCGCAAGTCCCGCCTTTTTGTCAGCAGTTCGTCGGTGCTCAACTCGGTGATTTCTTTCATTTTCATGACACTTAAGCGGCCCTGACGTGGTGGCGTGTGAGAAACTTCGTGCGTACAGGCAACTTGTCCGCAGCCAATCGCAGGGATTCGCGGGCTACCGATTCCGGCACGCCGTCCAATTCAAATAAAATGTTTCCAGGCCGCACCGTGGCGACCCAATACTCGGGCTGGCCTTTGCCCTTGCCCATCCGCGTTTCCGGTGGACGCGAAGTTACCGATTTGTCGGGAAAAATGCGGATCCACAGCTTGCCCTTGCGCTTCATGTTACGAGTGAGCGCTACACGCGCGGCCTCCAATTGTGTGTTTGTGATCCAAGCCCGTTCCAGTGTCTGCAGTCCAAACTCGCCAAAATCGATCTTGAGATTGCGCGAGGCAGTCCCCTTGCGGCTTCCCCGCTGGGACTTGCGATACTTCACGCGTTTTGGCATCAACGGCATAAAATTTATCCTTAGACTTCAGCCGGCTCTGGTGCCGGAGCTGGCGGCGGTGGTGGTGGCGGAGAAGCGGGCTGGGGCGCTGCCTCTTCTTTCTTACAGATCCAGCACTTCACTCCGATTTTTCCGTAAACAGTATTGGCTTCGGCAAAGCCGTAATCGACCGGTGTTCGCAGCGTGTGCAGAGGAACTTTGCCCTCCCGATACCACTCCGAGCGCGAAATCTCCGCACCGTTAAGTCGGCCCGAAGAACGGAGCCGAATCCCTTCGGCGCCAAAATCCATCGCCGTTTGTACAGCTTTTTTCATCGCGCGACGATAAGCAATGCGTCGCTCGATCTGTAGCGCCACATTCTCCGCCACGAGTTGTGCATCGAGTTCTGGCGTCTTGATCTCCT
>QHRI01000225.1 GCA_003221375.1 Verrucomicrobiota bacterium | reverse complement strand
CGCTATAATCTTCACTTAACGGAAAACCGCCAAACGCGCGTACACCTTTGTTTACGCGGACATGAAGCTCGCCATCGCTCTCAACGCGGACGCGAAATGCATGTTGCCGGCCTTGTGGCTTCTCGGATTCGACCGGCGCGAATACGACTGGACGCGCACCATCGAGCACGTCGTCGGGAACATCAGTCGCGCTTTTCCAAAGCTCGGTTTCCTTTACTTGCGACCCGACCGAATCATTATCCGACTCAGTCTCTTCGTTCGAAGCAGCGGAATCATCGGACGTTTGATCGGCATCTTCCGAGCTTTCAACCTCAGCCTGTTTTTCAGCCTCTGAGACCTTGCGCTTTGGCAGCAAACGGATTTGGAGCGCTTTCGCCAGTTCGCGCGTGCTGATGTCTGCGGTAGTCGCGAGAACGATGAGTTGCTCCGGTTCACCATTCTTATTGCGCGCGATCGTTGTTTGAATGGAGTCGATCTGAAACATCGACGCCACCGATGGGATCCGCAGTTTTTCTTCGATTGTGTCCCGCGTCTGCGCACCGCCTTGCGCGGTCCGGACACCTTTCGTCACAGCGAGCTTGAGAAAATCCTCCTGGTCCGGCAGCACGATAGGGGAGCTGTGTATGTACGCAACGCGCTGATGCAGCCCGTAGGTGATCGTGAAATGCGGCGCTGGATCGTTAGCCGAGAAAATGTTTGAACCGCCGAGTATATTGAGTTGGACGTGTCGATCCAGCTCGCCGGGATCAACTGCGTGCGTCAGCTCCAACGTCGCGCTGATTTCGCGGCGTGTTGGATTGGTCGGGTCCTGATAGATTTCGAGTTCTTTAATGGCGATGGAGAATGGCGGTGTCTGCGTTTCATGGACGAGTCGCTCCATCGAGACGTGGCGCGGGAAGAAATTCTTTTCGAAGATGACGCTGAATTTCTGATCTGCCGGCCAATCTTCGGTCGGTTGGAACACGAGGATGTCGCCCTGAACCCAGTGCCATGCGCCGCTCAAATGCGGCTCAAGCCGCACCCCTTGGACGGATGGCTTCTTTAGATCTTCGAGGCGAGCAGCTGATTCGGTAAAATAAATTACCAACCGCTGGAACTTCAGTTCTTTCTCGAGTTTCGTGACTTCGATTGGAACGATCTTCGCCGAGACCTTTTTTGGTTTCGGCAGATGCGAATACCAGTTCCAGGTCCATGCGCCGCTGCAGCAAATCACAAGAATCACGATCATCGCCGACGGGATTAGCCTCGGATGCGCGCGCTCGAAGCGACCACACCCGGCGACGGTTCGGTTGAGCCAACCCGGTGGTCGCCAGGAAAAATTGCCGAAGAATACCTCGGCAAGTCGCCGCATCGCTCCGGCAATGCGCGATGTGAATCTGTTGAGTTTTGAGAGAAGTTCTGAGGTTTTCATGAGGGGAATACGTGCGCCGCGCCAAAATCTTTCAGGAAATTTGGTGTCTTGTGTACGCCGAGGAGAGCGGTCGATGATGATTAACACCGGGCTTTAGCCCGGTACGTAAGAATCATTGGCGACCTCAACCGTTTTAACGGTTTAACAAACCACTTCAAAACCGTTGAAACGGTTCGTGTTTCTGCATGCGGCACACCGGCCTGAAGGCCGGTGTTAATGAGAATTGCTATGCTTTTCCTGTACCGACATGTGCGCTACAACAGCAGCATGAAGAGCGGCGGTCTAGGCGCTACCCGACGTAGCCTGGTCGAGCGGTTGGCCGACTGGGGCGATCAAGTCCGGTGGCAGGAATTTTTCGACACCTACTCGAAGCTGATCTACTCAGCTGCCCGCCAATCCGGTCTGACGGATACTGAAGCACAGGAAGTCGTGCAGGAAACCATCATCACCGTGGCGAAGAGCATAGACAAATTGAAATACGATCCGGCAGTCGGCTCGTTCAAAGGCTGGCTTTTGCAAATCACCAGGTGGCGCATCGCCGATCAATTCCGCAAACGTCAACCGGATGCCGCTGCGAGACGCCTATCTTCACCAGATGATCCTCTCACAGCAACAATTGAGCGCGTCCCGGATTCTCGGATTGTCGATCTTGACGCGCTCTGGGAAGCGGATTGGAAAGATAATTTATTGGAAGCCGCGATCGCGCGCGTGAAGAAGAAAGTTGATCCTAAACAGTTTCAAATTTTTGACTGTTACGTGCGCAAAGAATGGCCGGCGCAAAAAGTTGCCCAACGACTCCGAGTTAGTGTGGGCCAGGTGTACCTCGCCCGACATCGCGTGGCGGCGCTCCTGAAAAAGGAGATTAAGACGCTGGAAAAGATCGATCGCTGATCGGCTCCCCAGAATTGCTTCGCATTGGCGCCTTGTGTAAAATCGGGCATTCTCCGCGAAGTCACTGCCCAGATCCCGATTATCCCCGATCACGAATTACTGCGCGTGATCGGCCGCGGCGCTTACGGGGAGATTTGGCTGGCGCGGACGGTGACCGGCGCATTTCGCGCGGTTAAAGTTGTGTACCGCGCCACGTTTGAAACAGAGCGTACGTTTCTGCGGGAGTTCGAAGGTATGTCCGCGTTCGAACCGATCTCCCGCGCACACATCGGGTTCGTTGACATTCTTCACGTCGGCCGGACTGCCAATTATCTTTATTACAGCATGGAGCTAGCTGACGATCATCTGGCGGGCCGTGAGATCGACCTCGTCAATTACGAACCGCGCACCTTGAAAGGCGACCTGGCGCGGCATAAACGCCTTTCCGCTGATGCATCGATTCGACTCGGTCTCTCGTTAACGGAAGCGATTGAAGCGTTGCACGCCCGCGGGTTAACACACCGCGACATCAAGCCATCGAACATCATTTTTATCGAGGGCACGCCCAAACTGGCCGACATCGGATTGGTTGCTGCCACTGGGCAACAATCATTTGTAGGAACTGAAGGTTACGTACCACCGGAAGGCCCGGGCACTGCCCGCGCAGACATTTACAGCTTGGGCAAACTTCTTTACGAGACTTGCACCGGAAAGGACCGCCTCGATTTTCCGGAGATCGATTCACAATTGAGCACTCGCCCGGACCGGGAGCAGCTGCTGCAACTCAATCAAGTGCTTGTAAAAGCGTGCGCGAATGATCCGAAAGAGCGTTATGGGTCGGCTGCGGCAATGCATCGCGATCTCGCGGCGCTCAAACGCGGTGAGCCTCCGAAAAGATCGCGCGCGAAAGTGTGGACTACGGCGATCTTGATTCTCGCGTTCGCGGTCGCAGGAATTTGGTTCTGGCTGGAACGCGGATCTCGCAGCAGCGGGACCGATCTACACCTCACGATTCAAACC
>QHRI01000224.1 GCA_003221375.1 Verrucomicrobiota bacterium | reverse complement strand
GCTCCGGTGCGACTGAGACAGCCGGCACTACAGCCGCTTCGCGGAGTGCTTGTTCCTATTTCTTTTCGCGATAGCGCGCTTCCTTCTCGCTCCTGAGTTGGTGCGTCCGGCGGTCGCGCTGTAGAAGCCGCGAACCATCGCTTCGCGAATGATCGCCTCTTCGGCCGGATCCGTCGCGTTCACCATTCGCTCCGCTAGTCCGGACAGTTCTTCGCCGGTGAGCCGCCGTTCGGCATCGAGCTGATAAGCAAAACGGATCACACCCATTTGTTCTTTGGGATTGAGCCGTTTGATCTCCTTGATGATTTCGTTAGCGGTCATGCCAAAGTGTATTGCGAAGAGCAAGAACAAGCAATCTACGGCTGACACAGCCGCCTCTACACCGCTTCGCGGAAGGCAACTGGCGCCATTACTTCCTCTGATCAACAAAGATTTCCCAGCGCTTTACGCTTTCCAGTTTCAGAACGCCATGCGTGGTCCAGGGATCATCCTTCAATTTCTCTCTCACTTCGTTTTCATCTTCGGCATTGAAGACCAACAAAGCGCCGCCTTCATCGACTAAAGGACCGCCCATCAAAATGAGGCCGTCATCAACGAGTTGATCGATGAACTTCGCGTGGTCATCCCAAAAGGGCTGCTCGCGTGTGTCCTTGGAGGAATCGCGATTAGGACCGGCTGAGGAAATCGCCAGGAACGTCTTCTTCATTGGAAAACGAACTTCAAGCGGACGCGCGTAGCGTCAACCTTTCGGCTCCTCTGCAATCCGGATCACAACTTTTCCGCGCGTGTGATGTGTCGCAGCCTGTTGTTGCGCCGCGATCGCTTCGTTCAGCGGAAGAACCTGGGTCACGATTGGTTTGATCTTTCCAGCATCGATTAGTTGCGCGATCTCAGCCAGGTCCTCAGCATCGGGATGGACGGAGATGCCCGCCCCCCGAATCCCGTGTTTCTCGAGCTCGGCTGGATCAGGACGCGCGACTAACGACATAACGATGCCGCCCTTCTTTATGACGTTGTAAGAACGGGCGAGGGTCTCTTTGCCTATGGGATCGAGCACGGCGTCCACATCCTTCGCGACATCTTCAAATTTCGTCTTCGTATAATCCACCGCCACGTCTGCACCGAGTTGCTTGAGAAGATCCTGATTTGTTGTCGAAGCAGTTGCGATGACGCGGGCTCCGCGTGCTTTCGCTATCTGGATCGCGAAACTACCAACACCGCCCGAGCCGCCATGAATGAGAACAGTTTGGCCAGGCTGCAGTTTCGCCACGTCCACGAGCGCTTGCCACGCGGTCAAGGCGCCCATTGGGACCGCGGCGGATTCCACAAAGTTTAGAGACTTGGGCTTCGCAGCCACTTCGAATTCTTTGACTGTGACGTAATCCGCCCAGCCACCACCGAAATTTGGGTAACCGTAAACCGCGTCGCCTACTTTGAGCTTCGTGACGTTTGCGCCTGTCTTCTCTACGATACCGGCGATGTCGTAACCTGGGATCAATGGCAGATGCGTCCCAAATTCCCGCGCATATTTGCCGCTGAGTGTAAGCGGATCAGCTGGATTAACACTGCTGGCGATGACACGCACGAGAGCTTCGTCTTCGTTTGGCTCAGGTCGTGGAACCTCTTCAACTTTCAGTACATCAGGCGCGCCGTACTCATGCGCGACAATCGCTTTCATCAGTGGCTTGTCCTCGGCGAATACGAAATGAGGAAAGAGCATCAAAATCGCGACACCTAGAAGGGCAGAAGTGCGGCAAGAATTTTGCACGATCTTCACTTTCGTACGCGATTGTCCACGGCGCGACCCGAAAAAAGCGGAGACCACTGGAGACTAGCTTCGTTGCGACTCAGTCGCACAAACTGTTGCGTTCGCCACCTTGTCGATCGGGAACTGGAATGTTTGAAGCGCGAACTGCCAGATCGAAAGCATCGCACTGAGGATAAACAGGACGTAGACCAGTATCTCCAGCACGTTGCGCTTTTTCTCTTCCGAACGGACCAAGAGGGCGTAGGTAGATTCAAAGTTTTGCATAGGATTCGGTTTGATTGATACCAATCGTTGTGCAATGCCCGTGCCATGATTCCGACTGTCAATCCAAGTTGCTGCACGAGAGAAGATTGAGATTTATCCAGATCAAACGTTGCGAGATGCAAAGTTCCGCCTGCGGGAACCAACGGTTCCGTTTTT
>QHRI01000223.1 GCA_003221375.1 Verrucomicrobiota bacterium | reverse complement strand
AGAAGTAAGAAACGAGGAAAAGGCAGAAATAAAAATTAAGAATTAGGAATTAAAAGGACGACGGGAAGAAATAAGCGGAGAAAAAATTAAAATTAAGCAACAAGCCAGTCGCGGCGAAGTGCTTGTTCGAATGCGCGCGATTGGTCGGGGCCAAAACTTTTCGGAGATACGAATTAATAGGGAGAAGGGAGAAATTAATGAGGATACTGACTATAACAGCAATAGCTGCATTGGCGTTACCGTTCATGGCGCTAGGCCAGACAACGGAGCCGCAGCAGACGCAGGGGCAAACGAATCAGCCGCAGACTACTGCGCCGGCAAAAGGGAAGAAAATGCGTCCTGAGCAGGAGCAGGCTCAACCGCAGGCAAAACCTGAGACGGGCACAAACGTACGTGGACAACCACAAACGAACATTAAGGGTCGCGCTCAGGAGCCAAACAAGAACGAACAACTTGGCGTAAACAAGAATGAGCCAGGCAGAACTCAATCTGGTATGCGTTCGGGCACGAGCCGAACCGACGTGAATCAGTCGACGAGCCAGACAAACGTGAATCAATCGACCAGGGTAAACGTGCAAGAGTTCAAATCGCGTCATAGCGAAGTGTTCAGTCTTGGACGGCATCCGAAGGAGTTCTTTATCCAACGATTCGGGTCGAACCATGTCCGGCTGATCGGGAACACGTACTTTGCGTTCGTGGACGGCTGCTGGGTCGCAATTGACGTAGACGGCTTCGTCTATTCGGAGCGGGTGATCTGCGCCGGCGATCCGGAGTTTATTGAAGTCGAGTAACGCAGCCTCTGCGCTACACAAAAGCGCTCCGCTGAAAATGCGGGGCGCTTTTTTTGATAGTGAAAAGATCCCGCAACCGACACGGCTGCCGCCACAGAGATTAGAACCCAGCCGCGATCAGCATACGACGCGAATTAAAAACTATGGATAAAGCACAACCGAAAATCCTTCGTGGAACCGAAGGACTGGGAACCGTAACGACACAGACGATTGAGGAGCGGGCGCGCGAGATTGCGCGCGGCGACGGACGTGCGGAGGTAAATGATTTCGACCGAACTCGTGCAAGCGAGGAATTGGTCGGTCCTAAATCAGGCTCGGAACAGCTGCGAACGGTCGGGGAACTGGATCGCGACTGGTACACGCCACGCGGATCGTCCGGCGAGAAAGTTCAGACGGTGCGTCCTGAAGATGAGGAAAACATTCCTGAGAAGTTGGTTCAGGAGGGCATTGAGGAAGCTGACCACGATCAGCGCTCAAAGTCGGGGCGAACTGGCGAAAGGCAGAAGTAAGAAGGCAGGATTAAGAATGGAGCCTATGGAATAAGCGACATAGATAGAACCACGTCGCCAAAATTGCAGCCGGCACGGCTGCCGCTACAGCAAAAACCAGGTTAATCACAAAGCAATTCATTTACTCTCTTTCGAACCGATCTCCACCAGGCGCTTGGTCAAAAAGACAAGTCCCGCCATCTGGACCCATTCGGAGACGATATTGCCCACCACCTGGCCCCATTTGCTGTCGACGTTCATTCGTAGAAACAAAATTGCCCAGCCGATCCCGGTCACGATGATAAAGACCAAGAGCGAATGCCGATGCAGAGTGTCCAACCAGGCGGGACGCTCTTTTCCTTTGACGGGCCGGCTCTCGGCCGAGCCCACTTCATAAAGAAACTTTGTGCCGAGAATAATGACAACCGAGCCGCTCCAGTCAGCAATGGCATTCCCAAAAAATGCGCCTACGTGCGTTTTTGGATCGAACAACCGGTAACCGATGATCCAGACAATCAGGAGACCGACCGCCACGAGACTGAGCGAGTGGCGGTAAATAAAGCTACGCTTGCGGCGACGAGGCATGAGTTACTAGCTCATCGTAGTGGGCAAGAAAGTCGGCGGCATCGCGGTAGATGGCGACTGCACCCGCGTTACGCAACACCGATTCCGATGTTCGGCCGCAGAGAAACGCAATCGTTTTGAGTCCGGTTTTTGCGGCGGCTTCAATGTCGAATTTTGTGTCGCCGACTGTCACCGCGTCGCGAGGTGAACTGCCACCAAGCTTTTTCAATGAGGCGGCAAAGATGTCGGGCGCAGGTTTGGAGTTGTCGGCATCGTCCGCCGAGACGTACCCATCAATGAGGCCGTCAATCTTAAGAAGGTCGATGTAATATTTTGTGTCAGCCTTTTTGCCCGAGCTCGCGAGCACGATGCGTTTGTTGTCGTCGCGGATCCGCTGAAAAAGTTCACGCACTTTCGGAAACGGCCGCACTTTTGGGAGATATTCGTTTCTGAACACATCGGACCGATAATCATCCAGCTCTTTGCCAAAACGCTCGATCTCATCCGGCCTGAGGAACTCGGGTAAGTATTGATCTGAGCCTTTGCCGATTTGCGCGCGCAGTTTTTCGCGAGGGAATTGTTTGCCGAACCGGCGGAATGCGCGGTCCCAGGAATCGACGTGTAGCTCGTTGGAATCGACCAGGGTCCCGTCAATGTCGAAGATAAAAGCGAGTACCGAGAGTAAGGACATGTTCTCGAATTAAATCGCCTTTCGGTAACGAATCGCGCTGAGGCCATTGGAATTTTCTAACGAGCTCCGACTTTAGTACATGAATGGCAATAATCGCCAGGGTATGCGTTGTTGATACGCGCGATATCGTTCTCCGAATTCGCGTACGAGGAAATTTTCTTCAGCACGACTGAGCGCGATGATAGGCAGGCAGATCAACGCTAACAAAAGCAAGCCGATGATGCTCAAGGGTCCGAGCAGGACTGGCATTTAGCGACGAGGGTAGGAGCGAGCGAGTTGGGAAGCGAGCGAGTTTCAATTAAGATCAGCAAATGCAATGAAAGCGATTCGAGTAAATGAATTTGGTGGTCCGGAAGTTCTCCGGATGGAAGAAGTGCCGACGCCGCAACCCGGTTCTGGTGAAGTGCTGGTTCGAATGCAGGCGATCGGTGTTAACCCAGTGGAGACTTACATTCGCGCGGGAAAATATGCGCGATTGCCGGCGTTGCCTTACACGCCAGGCAACGATGGCGCCGGCGTGATCGAGCAAGCCGGCTCGGATGTCACGGAATTTAAAGCGGGCGATCGAGTTTATACCGCGGGATCATTAAGCGGGACCTAT
>QHRI01000222.1 GCA_003221375.1 Verrucomicrobiota bacterium | reverse complement strand
CAACATCCATTTCCGCCTGGAGCAGGAGGGCTTTTCGGTGCGTCTGGGGATGCTGAAGCTGCAAGACGGTTTGGCAATCGAAAAAGTTGTGCCCCGAAAGAAGCACATCGAGACGAGCGAGATTTTCGCGTAGCATTCTGACTTTCGTATCGTAGAGCTGAGTGTAGAGCGTTGAAACCGGCTCGGGCTGCAGCATCGTCACCAATCCGGGCAAAAGGCCCGGTAATTGCGGACTGACCTTGGCCAGCTCTTCAATGGTCTTGTTTGGCGAAGGGACCCGTGCCTGCAATTTAAGATCGAGCACATAGCTGTCTGCCTCAGCCCGCTCGGTCGTTGCATCGGCGCCAGGTATCGTCTCGACTGTTGAACGGAGTGTGATGCCGTTGAACAATTTCGCGGTGTCCAGTTTTCCGGTGATGAGGGGCGGCCGCGTCGGGGTGGGAGTCGGTGTAACCACCACTTCCAACGGCGCAACGTGCTGCAGACGTTCGAGTGAGATCCAGCGATAAACAATCGCAGCGAAGAGCGCGCTGAAAATCACCAGCACCAGCCGCCGCCACGTCCGCAGACGAATTCTTCCCACGCGATTACTTTTTTACCCAGGCGACAATGGCCGCGACGAGCCCGATCAAACTTAGGATCGACATCATCCCTGCGGGCATGATTCTTCCGGTTCGTATGAATTTTGGGGCAAACTGCGCGACGAGTAAAAGCGAGATTATGAATGCCGTTGCCAACCCGATTGCGCGATGTTCGGGAAGCAGGAATGCAGCAATAAGAAGTAGTAATCCAGTGATTGACCCGGCAACGATCGACGCCACGCTGCCTGCCTTTACGTAACCGACAATGCCGCCGGCGATCGTGAGAATGCCGAAGACGATAAAATAAAACTTCGCTGCTTCCATTTAACTATGGCTGGCGCATTGGTAAGCTAACAGCTCTCCTCTGTCCAGTGGCGGTTGTGACCGGGCTAAAGCGGGCGCCAGCTTGCGTCATTGTAGAATTCGATCTGCCGCCCCCCGAGTCGACGGATCACGCGCCACCCGTGACTTTTTGCGAACTCTCGAACATCCGCGTCGGACATTTCTCGGAGAATTCGCAACTCCGCGGGTTGTGTCACCAGATACTCTGGCTTGATCGACAGCACTTTTGAGATCTTCGTGGCTAGAGCTGGCAGATGCTCCCGCATGGTCATTCTGCCTAACGACTCACCGACTGGCTTGGGCTTGTGAGAGTTTTTTTCGCAGGCAGGCGTGGTGGTCGTTTCGGCTTTCGATTCAGAACCCGTCCCAGCGCGTGATGCGCCTTGCGACTCGGGGAAGGACCGCGCGTACTTGGCTTTTCCATATCGGCAGGAGAAATTGAACCAGGAGACCGAAAATTGCGAGTGGGCTTTCTCGCACAACTGGCGCGGCGACTCTGATCGGCTAAGTTTTGTAAATGGTTTCAGAAACGATCGAGTTGCGGGGGCATATTATTGATTCTCTCATTTTGCCCAAGGTTTTGGATCAAATTTTGACACATGACGCAAACTTCAAGATCGGCGAGATCAAAATTGGGGAAAGACGCGCAGATCAGAGCTTCGCGCGGATTGAAGTGTCCGCAGAAACCAGCGAAGCCCTTGACGAACTGGTTCTGCGCCTTCGCCAGCACGGAGCGGAAGTGGTTGAGCGCGCAAATGTGCAACTTGCCAGCGCGCCTGCGGACGGAGTCTTCCCGCAGGATTTTTACGTGACGACCAATCAGCAGACGTTTGTTCGCTTCGACGGCAAGGAAATCGAAGTGCGACCTGCGATGATCAACAGCGCGATTGCGCTTGATCGAAACAAGGAATCCGCCCGGGCGGTCAAGTTTTTCGACGTCACCAAGGGAGACCAAATTGTGGTCGGTCATCAAGGGGTACGAGTTGTCCCGATACAGCGTTCAACGACGCACACCGATCTCTTTCAATTCATCAATACGATTGTTGATGCTGACGAACCAAAATCGGCCATCATTCGCGAAGTAGGTGAGGAGTTGCGGCGCGCGCACACAGCGAAGGGTAAAACCGCGATTGTCGCCGGGCCTGCAATTGTGCGGACCGGCGCCGGCCACTATTTGGTGCGCCTTATTGAAGCGGGTTATGTGAATCTCCTTTTCGCCGGAAATTCATTTGCCGCGTACGATGTGGAACGCGCTTTGTACGGAACTTCGTTGGGAACGAATCCGGATCTTGCGTTCGCACCGGGTGGACATGAGAATCATCTGCGCGCCATCAATACTATTCGCGAGGCTGGTGGAATTTCCGACGCGGTCCGGAACAAAATCCTCACGCACGGCGTCATGCATGCCTGCATCTGTCACGATGTGGATATCGTGCTGACCGGAGCGATTCGCGACGAGGGACCGCTTCCCGGGGTCACGACGGATGTGATTGAAGCTCAAAAAGTCATGCGAGAGAAGCTTGCCGATGTAACTCATGTCATGCTGCTGGCGACCGTTCAGCACTCGCTTGCCGTGGCCAGTATGCTGGCGCCTTCGGCGAAAACAGTGTGCGTCGACATTGATCCAGCTGCCGTGCAACGCGCAGTTGAACATCAGCCATTGCAATCAATCGGTCTGGTTACAGATGTGGAACCGTTTCTGCAGGAGCTGGCCCATTATCTTACTGAGTCTCGCGTTCGCGAGTAGATTGGAAGTGCTATGCGCGAGTTGCTTCTCTGTCCGCCCAACTACTACGGCATCGAGTATGAGATCAATCCCTGGATGAGCCGAGCGCGCGGCGCCGAGGTGGCGGTCGCGCAAAAGCAGTGGGAACAGCTACACGCGACTCTCTCAAACCTGCATTGTGAGGTTCATTTAATCCCTCCCCAGCCCGGACTTCCCGACATGGTTTTCAC
>QHRI01000221.1 GCA_003221375.1 Verrucomicrobiota bacterium | reverse complement strand
GCGACATGTTCTTCCAACGGCATGGCGAGATATTCGCTGGCACGTTGCGCGAGTGTTTGAGTATGAGACCGCCGAACGGTTTTTTCAGCGCGATCCATCGGCGGGCTGCCCGGCGGCGCGACAAACAGACGGGGAACAACACTGCAAATGACTGTGCCGTGAAAATTTTTGTCATTGGCCAGATCGACCAGTACCGGATAAGCGCAACTGCCGCCCATCGCCAGTTGAACAGGACGTTTGCCCAATCCTTTTTGAAGTTCGTCGAGATCGAGATCGTACCAGCCGCGCGAATCGCCGATGATGACGATGGACTCGGGTTTCACCCGCCGGCGAGCCGATGTCCAAAGATCCTCGTTATCGTTGAGCGTAGGACCATAACCGATAGAGCGACAATAGACTTCCCATGCAGACGCTGCAGCAATGACGATCAGCACGACTGCTACGGTGATGCCGCGCCAGGGCAATTGTGGGATCGGCCGCACATATTCGAGAGGAGGGCCGCCATGAATGGTTTCGATTTCTGTCGGCTTCCTAAAGAACAACCGCGGTAGGCGAAGCCTGCGTTTAAAATTGGAAATAGATGAAGGCATTACTGTTTCCTTGAGTCAGGATGATGGCGCAGGCCATGAAGGCCCATGACGCTGTGGTAATCCAATGCGGCAAACGCATCACGGCCGTTTCGATGTTGCTATCGCGCAGGGACCAATGCACGAGAATCATCCCGGCGGTGACAAGCGCGATCTGCAACATTTCACGCGTAGAAAGAATGGCATCGCCGTGGGGATGCCCACCAAACATACCGCCCAACATTCGCGCGGCGACGGTGAAATCGGATGCTCGAAAAAATACCCATGCGACGCAAACGGCAGCGTAAGTGGCGATCCCGCCGAGGAGTCGAGTCGTGAGAGTGCCAGCCCATGCTTTGTGTTCGAATAAGCCGCGCAGAACACGTTCCACAACGAGATAGGAACCATGAAGCAAACCCCAGACGACAAAAGTCCACGCCGCGCCGTGCCAGAGGCCGCCCAGAAACATCACGATGACCAGATTTGTGCCGGCGCGCACGGGACGGACCTGATTGCCGCCGAGTGGAATATAAAGGTAATCCCGCAAGAAAGTGGAAAGTGAGATATGCCAGCGCCGCCAGAAATCGGAAAATCCAACGGCCGCGTACGGAAAACGGAAATTATCTTTTAGATGAAAGCCAAGGCACAACGCAGCCCCGATAGCGCATGTGGAATAGCCGGCAAAATCAAAAAATATCTGGCCGGCGAAGGCCATGACACCCAGCCAGGAATCCAGTGCGATGAGAGGTCCAGCATAAGTAAAAATCCGATCGGCCGAACCAGAGAGCATCGTGTCGGCGAGTACAATTTTTTCGAATAAGCCGAGGGTCATAAGCAATAAGCCCCACAGAAACTGCCCTTCGCGCAAAGGCTGTGGCCTGACAAGTTGCGGAAGAAAATCGCCGGCCCGCACAATCGGCCCGGCGACCAGTTGAGGAAAAAACGAAACGGCCAGAACGAAATCGCGCAGCGATTTGGTAGGCTTTAGAACTCCGCGATAAATGTCCAGCGTGTAGGAGAGAGAATGAAACGTGTAGAAGGAGATTCCGACCGGTAGAAGAATGTCGAGGTGAGGTGGCTGATAAATGGCGCCAACGCGAGCAAGCAGCCACTGAAAATTTTGCAGTAGGAAGTTCCCGTATTTGAAGAATCCCAGCATGCTCAGGTTCATGCAGACGCTGGCAACCAACCACGCGCGACGCAAATGTCGTCCTTTTGCCCTGCTCATTTGTCTGCCGAGCCAAAAATCCATCGCGGTCGTGGAAAAGAGCAGCGCCGCGAAGGGCGGATTCCACGCGCCGTAAAAGATGTAGCTGGCGACTACGAGGAGATTCTTCCGTGCATTCCAGGAATGTATGCTCCAAAAGGTGGCGACGACGATTACAAAAAAGACGACGAACGTGAGCGAATTGAAAAGCATTACGGGTGCGCCATCTGCTTATTCAAGAGCCACGTTAATTGCGAGTACATTTTAGCAGACTTCACGTGACGTTGTGTTCCCAAATTTTTGTTCAAACATTTTGTTGATATGGAAACTAAATATACTATACTAGTTTCCTGGGTGGAAATATATGAGGACGACCAATCTCGCCAAGTCTTCCCGAGGCCGCACCGTCGCCTACTGGGTCACAACTCTGCTCCTTGCCCTGGAATGTTTGGCGGGAGGCATAATAGGCGCCCTGCAGCGACCACCTTTTATCGGAATCATGAAGCACCTGGGCTACCCAGACTACGTGATGACGATCATCGGTGTGTGGTATTTGCTTGGTGGAGTGGCTTTGCTTATGCCGCGTTTTCCTCGGCTCAAAGAGTGGGCCTACGCTGGCTTGTTTTTCATCTACACGGGAGCGATTGCCTCGCGCCTGGCCGTCGGCGATTCCGTGGTCACATTCATGGGCCCAATCATTCTTACCGGGCTTGTGATTGCCTCCTGGGCTTTGCGTCCCTCAACTCGCAGCCTCAACCACAATATATGAGTAAGGCTCTGTCGAATAACAAGACAAGGATTCTCAACGCATCGTCGAAGCGGCGTGGCCGCAATCGGCGCGCGTTTATTGCAACAGAAAGGAATCGATCATGAA
>QHRI01000064.1 GCA_003221375.1 Verrucomicrobiota bacterium | reverse complement strand
ATGAGGTGTAGAACGGTTTTGAATACCAAGAGACCAAGCAAGCCGCAGATGACCAGGAAAACGATCCAGTGGGAACGTTTCGGCGCAGCAACCGCGAACTCTTGCCGGTTAGTGGAGAGCGCGTCGCGTTCCGAGTGTAGTGCGCTGGTGCCGATAGGCCGTGCCGGTAGGTTAGGGGATTCTTTCATTGGATTGCATCGAGTTGGAGTTGTAGACAGCACGCGCTGGCGTTTGCGGCTGGTGAGACACGCCTCGACTTTTCTGATGCCGTAGCCATGCCACCAGCAGAGCTGCTGTGAATACGCCAAAAACCAAAAGCTCATACAGGCTCGACTGGAGATTTGCCAAACTGAAGAGCGCGGGAAAATCCTTATGTTTGACCCCGACAACAAGTATCAGCGGAGAGCCGAATTCCTTCGCCAAAGGCCACAATAGAGGAATGCCAGAGCCAGTCGAATTCCATCCAAGCTTCGTGCCGGTGAAGAAGTCGATCAGGAGATGTGAGCTGTACGCCAAAAAACAAAGACTAAAGCTTCGCCAAAAGCTCCCAGCCATCCGCCACACGCAGGTGACAGCAAACGCGACAACAAATGCTGCTACGAAGCTGTGCGTAAACCCATGATGGAAGGCGTCCCAATTTGCGCGGTCGCCAAGGCCGAAGAGAAAATCGATGTCAGGCAAATTCGCAAGCAGGACCAGCAAAATAAGCTGCGGCAGATAACGGACGCAAGCGGCGATGAGCAGCAGCTTCGAACGAGCAGTTAGGAGCAGAAATGTCCAAAACCCGGCGAGAGTGTGTGCGACTGGCGAAGCCACGGCATGAAAAGGATCAGGATGGCAGCCGTGCAAACGCATGGTGTTTATTTTGAATGCCGCAGGATTCTGGTTTTCCGAGCAATCGTTGGTAAATGCTCTCGATCCGCCGGCAAATTATTCGCCAATCAAAATTAGCAAGCACGGTTGCGCGTGCGTTTGCTCCGAGACGGACAGCCAGCTCGCGATCCTTCAGCAATGTGACAATCCCGTTGCCGAGCGCTTCGCAATCGTGATCACGCACGATTAAGGCGTCGTGCAAATGGCGCAGGCCTTTGGCTGCGCCTTCAAAACAAACAATCGGCTTTCCTGCCAGCATGTAGTTCAACAATTTGACCGGATGCCCCGGGCATTCCGGGCGCGAAATCACCGTCACGTCGGCGAGCGCGAGATAATTCCGCAAATCTTCGAGCGAATGGGGAGCAATCCACATGATGGAATCGGAAATACCGAGGCGCTCTGCTGCCTCTTTGTGTTCTTTTTCGTGCGATTCGGAGACCAGCGGGCTCACCATCACCAATCGGGCATCGGGTAGCTGCTTTGAAACGACTGAAAAAGCGCGAAGCAGGTAGTCGATTCTCTGGAAGGCATTCAAGACGCCCGTATACATAATGATCGCACCACCATCAATTTGATGACGGCGACGGATCTTTTCTGGATCCGGATTATCGAACATCTCAGGAACGATGCCCGCAGGGATCATATCCACTTTTCGTTCGGCGATTCCGCGCTTCACAAACCACCGCTTCAACTCGGGGGAAACTGCGGTGATGTGATCAGGGAAAATTGGAACGAACCAATCGAGTCCGCGCGCAATAGCACGAGCAAGGGACGGAGGACGAATGAAACGGTATCCCGCGAGTTCGTCAGACATCAGGTTCACAGCATTGTAAAGCAGTGGACGACGGGTGATCAATTTTGCCATGACCCCGATTAGCGCGCCTTCATAGTTATGCGCGTGAATAATATCGATCCGTTCGCGCTTAATGACGCGGCTGAGCAATCGAAACAGGGCTAAATCTTCCCGGAATTTCTCCGGCGAGGGCCCGACTTTGGCGTTCGTCTCAGGCCGAAATGGGCCGGTCCTGTGAAGTTTGGATCCGCGAAAGCGTGTCGGACATCTCTCGAATGCTTGCCGCCGACCCGTGATTAGCAGGGAATGGGCATGCTGCAACCATGGCGATCGAATAGCGTTGTGCTCCGATCGGCGGATACGGTGCAGTTTTCACGTTGGATCCGGCTGAGGCGTCGATTTCAAACATATTGGTTAGTAGGTCGATTATTCGAGATACCCCAGGGCCCGGAGGCGGTCTTCGACTTTGGCTGACTCTTCGTCCGTATAACCGCTGGTGCGATTCGCCTCGGAAATGCCAGAAGCATCGCCAGTCTGAAGCGGATGCGCAGCAAGGAATTCCGGTCGGAAGGCGCTCGATAGAACTTTGCCGTCCGTATCTTCCGGTACAGGCACGCCGAGCATGTAGAGCAGCGTCGGAGCGAGATCGATCAACTGTGCATTGTCGATCTCGGCAGCAGTTTTCAACATAGGCCCTCGGCCGATTAGAATTCCATCACGCCTGTGCGTACCGCCCCATTCGCTATCTTCTGATGGGCGATGCTCACGAATGATAACCGGCGGTTTGTTCCTGTCCTTTTTGAAACTTGGCTGTGTCGAAAAAAGGCTATCTTCGCTCCACCAATCGAGGATGAGGTCGGCGACTTCGTCGGAAAATGGACCGTGGAAGATTTCGTCGCGTCGATAAACACGAGCGATTATTGACTTGCCGGTGCGCGGATCTTTCAGGTCTTTCAATTTCTCAATGATAAAGTCCGTCAGGGTCGCATACTCGGTTGGGTCCACAATTCCTCGGCTCTTTGCGCCTTTTAGATTGATCCAGATGCTCGGTGGCGAGGCGAGCACTTCGCTGCAGTATGCTTTGGTGCGACTCCAGTCGATGTCTTGAAATGACGTGTAAGCGAGTTCTGCTCTTTTTCTTAGAGCAGGGAATAGTTCCGCAAGAAAAGCCTTCTGGCGTGAAGAGAGCGACCGACGCAGCAGTGAAAAACCGCCTCGCAGGATATTGGAACACATCTTACCCAGGCCAAGTCTTGGTAATCGGATGCGACGTGCATTTTTGCGGTAGTGTAACAGGCCAAGTTGGTGCAGGTAACGGTTTAGGAACAGCGTGCGATCAACGACCGGACCGCCACCGTGGTCGGAAACTACCAACACACTCGTATCGGCCGGAAGCTTCGCTATTAGCTCACCGGTCACCGCATCGAGTCGTTCGTACACCTGACGTACTGCATTTCTGAACAGAGGTTTCGCCTTCGGATCGTAAAGAAAATGACTACGATCCATGTACTGCCAGAAATAGTGTTGGACGGTATCGATCGACATGAATACGAACATCATCACGTCCTGTGGATGATGTTCGAGGAGGTAAAGAGCGATCGCCGCCCATTGCCGGTCGATTTTTTCCATTTCGCAAAGAACTTGCGCGCGGCGCCGATCCGTTGACATGAATCCAAGGAAGCGGACGTCATGCTTAATTTTGCCGAAATGATCGACCAGTTCGCGTTTGAGTGAGGGCGGATAGACGAACGGACTGTTCGGTGTTGGTGTATCCAAGCCGGAGATTTGAAACCCTTTCAACGTCTCGGGCGGGTACGTAAACGGAATATTCATAGTACCCACGGAGAACCCAGCAGTATTGAGTAACTTCCAAATGGTAGGTGAGCGGCGTGAAGCCCCGTTGGCGTAATTCATCTCGTAACCGTCCCGTTCGGTTTCGACAAAATGAAAGACGCCGTGCTTACCAGGATTTTTGCCAGTCATGAATGATGTCCATGCCGGTGGAGTAATTGGCGGAAGAACGGATTGGAGGGATCCGGCTACACCGACTCTCATTAATTTTGCGAGGTTTGGCATGCTGCCTTCGGCGATCCAGGGACGGATGAGCGTCCACGTCGCCGCATCCAAACCTATGATGACTGCTTTCGGGTGTTTCTTCACTTCGCAGCGAGGGTTGTGAAAGGAGCGACCAAATCGGTATTGGCCGTTGATAAATCCACGTCACCGACGGAATCCGCAAAAGACCACGTCAATGCGGTACCCTCCATGTCGTGTGGAACCGGTATGCCGAAGAATTGCAGGATTGTTGGCGCAATGTCCGTGATCCGCAGCCGTTTGATTCGGCGCCCACCCGCAATTCCTTGTCCCGCCGGATGGAAAACGAATATTCCATTCTCCGCATGGTTAGCGCCATCCGGGGGGGCCACGCCGCGCACTTCTCTATACAATTGTTCCGGCCGAAAAACTTTGGTCCCGATTACCTCTCCATTTTCATCGGGGATGGCTTTCAATCCTGTCGCTAATTCCTCTCGCACTTTTTCATAATCTTCCGGTGCGATGGTTCCATTCGGCTCCCGGCCTGCAACATTGAGGAAAACGCGCGCGTAATAGCCGCCCTCGCCCCATGCTTTTGTTCGCGGCCAGTCAACCCGAGCTTTCGAGAGTGGGACGGGGCTAGCAGGCTGTTCAGCTAAGGAGAGATAGCCATTTGCAATCAACCACTCATTAATACAAATGCCGCCATCCATGCGCTTGGCACCATGATCGGAAACGACGAGCACAGCCGTGCCGTCATCGACGAAGGCGAGCAACCTGCCAATTTCACGATCTACTTCCTCGTAATAATCGTGAATTGCATTCTCGAATTCATTACCGGCCTCGTACAGGCGATGCGCTGGATCCATATTATCCCAAAACGCATGATGAATTCGGTCGACGCCCATTTCGACCATCATGAAAAAATCCCACTCTTCTTTCGCAAGAAGATGGCGGGCGAGCTGGAAGCGCTTACGGGTCATTTCATAAATGTCAGCCAGCACCTTTTTCTTATTGCCGGAGCGAAAATCCCGCACATCCACAACATATTCTCCGACGACACTCGCGATTTCGTCTTTGAGTTCGGGCGGATGTGTGTAATTGCAGGTGATATCGGGAGTGAGAAAATCTCCGATCAACAATCCATCGAGTGGTTGAGGCGGATATGTTCCGGGTACGCCGATGACAATCGAGCGTTTCCCATTTCGCGAAAGAATGTCCCAAACTCGGTCCTCTTTTATGGCGAGAGAATTTGCGATCGAGTATCGGTCGTATGAGTGATCGGCCCGGTTTCGAAAGCCGTAAACTCCGAGTGTGCCGGGGCTCTTGGACGACATCATCACCGACCATGCAGGCACTGTGATAGGGGGATCGCATGAACGTAGCGGTCCGTAGATCCCGTTTCGGCAGAGACCCTTTAAGTTTGGCAAATCATCAAGCCAGCGATCGAAAACTAACTCAGGCGCGGCGCAGTCGAGTCCTATCAACATGACGCGTGGACGCGTTTCTTGTCGACCCGTACGCAAGGCGGCATCGCACGCTGATTTGAGAGACGGCAATGTATTCAATGGATTGTGTGCCTGGGTTTGTGACCTACCCGAACAAAAGCCGCTTGTGCGCGCTTGCGCGCATTGTTCACCTGGCGCCACTCATTCACGATAGTTTTCCCGAGGCGGATCCGCAGCGCCGGCCGCAGTTTGGCAATCCGGGCTTTTCTCGTCGAGGCAGCAACGGCGCGCGCTGGCGGCGGCAGCGGTGTAGCCGTCGGAGCAGTCGCGGGCGGTTGCGGATGCGATTGATCAGGCGGCGATTCGTTAGGCTCGAGAGCCAGCGCAAACGCCGTCGGCGCCGTTGCCACGATAGCGCTAGCGGTAATGGCGGGCGCCTTGGGATCCTGGAATATCAGCGCCAGCATGGCTACAAGCGTGGCTAGCGCGTGTTCCAACCGAGGAAAGAGCCACCGGATCCAGTCCTCGGCGAACGTCGTCAGAGGCAAGATAACAAGTGAGGGAGATTTAGGTTTAAAGCCTACTTCGATCGGGGGGTCATTGGTGGCGGAATATAGGCCGGCCGAGGGAGATTTAGGTTTAAAGCCTACTTCGATCGGCGCTTCATTGGTGGCGGAATATAGCCCGGCCTGGTTCGGTTCCACCCGGCGAAGCTTCCGCCAAAGCCGACACAGTTCACGAAATGCCTTGATTACGACGTGGATGTTTGCGCCGGACTGTTTTCCATAGCGTCGTGGTAGATGTTTTACTTTGACCTGGCGTATACGCATGCCGAGCTGTGTGGCCTGAGCAAGAATTTCAGTGTTGACCATCGCCCCTACACATCTGATTTGGACGTGGTCAAAAACTGAGCGACGGAACAACTTGAAGGCACAATCGATGTCTCGGATTTTGATGCCCAGTACCAGGCGCACCAATACATTCCATCCCAGAGCATTAATTCGGCGGTAAAGCGGATCGTGTCGCTTTGCGCGGTACCCCGCCACGATATCGTAATCCTCTGACCAACAAATTAATTGCTCTAAATCGCGAAAATCGAACTGCCCGTCAGAATCCGAGAAAAAAATTAGATCGTAATTGGCTGCCATAATTCCGCTCTTGAGCGCTGCGCCATATCCCCTGTTCTGTCGGTGGCAAATCAAGTCAACTTCGGGATATTGACTTTTCAACTCTTGGCAGATCAGAGCAGTCGCGTCGCTGCTTCCATCGTCCACAACAATGATCTCCCATCTCGTCGCGACCTTTGGGAGCACCTGAATCATCGTTTCTACCGTGCATCTGATATTTCCCTCCTCGTTGAATGCCGGAAAAATTACAGATAGCTCGCCCACGGTTAAACCTCCTATAGTTCAGATGGACCGCGGCAATTGCCCCTAGCGGAGTGCCCGATCAGGTGAGCATTTTGCAGGCGGTCGTTGAAAATTGATCGCATAACAGGGCTAGACCGGATGTTTTTCCAACCCGACGTTCGGAATAACTGCCATGAGTGCTAGGGTGTCACCGTCGCATAGGCCGCCAACGTGCCAGCGAAGCCCGAAGGAAAACAGAATCCTCTGCCGCGTCAAGCTTTCGACAGTTCCTTCGATCGCAGCTAGGACAGACCCTTTGACCATGTCCACCCTTTATGACCTAACAAATCGGTTCGATCGCGTCAAGCCTAAAATGTCCGCTCAAGTGCGAACTTGCGGCAACGTAACAATTCTCGTCGGAATAGTTTACAAAAACTGCGGACGCTGAATGCTCCATCAAAAACGTAGAAAGTAGCAAAACTTCACCAGCTCTTCAATTTTTCCGCCAGCACGTGCCGCAATGGTAAGGCAATTCATGAATCGTTGCTTTACGAGGCCCTTTAGTACAAAAGGAAACGCCAGGCACTAATGCGCATTGGCCATTGAGCGATGAGCATTTGGCGCGTACCTTGGGCGACCTGGTTCTTCGTAAAGCTTGAAACCGACTGCTACATATCTGAGGCCCCCGCCGGGCTATCGCTTTCGGCCACCGTGGTATTTAAGACCGTGGTTTTACGTCCCCGTCGCCATCGTTGCGGTGCTTGTCGTTGTCGTGATCGTTTACATTTCCAGTCTGGCTGCCGATCTCAAAACGCAGGCGAAAGCGTTCGACCTGAGCAAGCTCGAACAAATGGAATCAGCGAGCGTAATCCTTGATCGCAATGGCAAAATCTTCGGCCAAATCTATGTCGAGAATCGCGAGACCGTGCCGTACGACCAGTTGCCTCACGATCTCGTTAATGCGGTCGTCGCCGTTGAGGACGCGAAATTTTATCAACATCACGGCTACGATTTGTTCGGCATCGTCCGCGCAGCACTGAAAAATTTGACGGCCGGACATGTGCGTCAGGGCGCTAGCACGATTACGCAGCAACTGGCGCGAAACAGTTTTTCACTCAAAGAAAAAACATTTCGCCGCAAGCTGCTCGAGATTTTCCTGGCACAACGGATTGAAGACAACTTCAACAAGCAGAAAATCCTGGAGTTGTACTTGAATCGGATCTACTTCGGGGGCGGCCTTTACGGAGCGGAAGCGGCGTCGCGGGGGTATTTTGGCAAGCCGGCCCGGGAAATGTCTCTGACAGAGTGTGCCACGCTGGCAGGTCTGATTAAAAGCCCGAATAGATTGTCGCCGTGGGCCGACCGGGCCACCTCACGCGAAGCGCGGGATTATGCGCTCGATCGCATGCGCGATATGGGCTTTATCAGCCGCGAACAATTCTCTAACGCACGAGCCCAGGAAATCGTTGTAGGGAGCCGGCAAAACGCACAGGGGCAGACCTACGCAGTGGATTACATTCGTCAGCAGGTGATCGCAGCCGTTGGATGGGACCGCGCAATAAACGAAGGCTATCGGATTCACACGACAATCGATGTCGATGTTCAAAAGGTTGCCGAAGATTCCTTGCGCAGGAATCTCGAACGAGTCGAACAACGCCCGAATTACAATCATCAGACGTACGCCCAGTACGCCGCGTTGTTCCGCAAGGCCAAAGCAAACGGGAAAACGTCTGATCAGTCCCCGCCTGAGTACCTCCAGGGCGCCGTCATCGGACTGGACAATGCAACGGGTGATATTCTGGCGCTGGTTGGCGGACGCGATTTTGAACACAACCAATACGACCGCGCACTGCAAGCTCGCCGTCCTGCGGGGACAGCGATGTTGCCGTTTGTTTATGCGGCTGCTTTCGAAAAAGGAATGTATCCCGGCTCTCTGGTGGAAGACTCGCCACTGGATAATCGCGCAGTCATGATCGGTGGTACAACGGGAATTCTGGGAGAATGGGGACCAGAAAGCGCCGAGAACCGTTACGAAGGTGCGATGACAGCAAGACAAGCCCTGGCCAAGTCAAAAAATGGCGCAAGTATCCGAATTGGAATGGACGCGGGAGTTGATGCCGTCCTACAGCTTTGCGCTGCAGCGGGGATTCACTCGCCTCTTCGTCCGTATCCGGCCACATTTCTCGGAAGCAGCGAGGTTACTTTGGCCGAACTCGCGCTCGCGTACACGATATTTCCAAACGGCGGTTGGCGGCCGAACGTGTCGCATATTCTGGAGCGCATCGAGGAAAAGGATGGAACATTAGTTTGGGATGCGAAGCGGGAGAGTATTCGGAAGCTCGTCATCAAACCTGAAACCGCATATGAAGTGCATTCCTGCCTCGCAGACGCGCTTGAATCAGGGACAGGAAAAGCTGCCTTCACACAGTTTGGGCTGAAGAAAATTCCCACAGCGGGTAAAACCGGCACCGCATACGATTTTACCGATGCGTTGTTTACTGGATATGATTCCAATTTTACCTGCGCCGTTTGGGCAGGCTTCGACAAGCCGCAAAAGATTTATCGCGGTGCATTTGGGCGCGAACTGGCGCTGCCTGTTTGGGTGGACGTTATGAATGCCGCGGCTGACCGCTATCCACCGCGGGAACTCAAGCAACCGACATCCACTTCAGGCGGATTGAAACAGGTCGAGATTTGTTCGAGATCCGGATTACTTGCCACTGACAAATGCTATGACGCCGTCAAAACGGCGAACGGCGATACGGCACGGCGGCGTACCACTTACATGGAGATTGGCACGCAATCGCAGCTTCCGACCGAGCCTTGCAATGTCCACGGTGAGCCGCGTGCACGACTCGCGCGCTTCTTTTCTTCGAGCGATTTGCCGCGCGCTGCATTGGCTGTGAATCTGACTGAGGTCGCGCCAATCGTTGTAAAAGGTCCGACGTTATTAGCTGACAAGGATCCCTACAATTCTCTCAAACCAATATTGAAACCTGAGCCTGCGCCGCAGTCGTCCGCTGAAACAGTCGCAAATCAAAACACCGATAGCGCAGCCGGAGAAAGCGCAGTGAAAACGGCCAACGCCACCGGAAACAGCAACGGATCCGGTAGCCAAACGGGGGAATCTGCTCCTGAGATCAGGAAAGCAATTCCGGTCCAACCGCAGGATACGAAACCAGTCGAAATCCGCCGTGCAATACCAGTGAAACCGCTCGGTCAAGAGAGAGAGGATGAAACCCTCTCGAAATCAACCACACCGCCGCCGGCCGATCCGGAGGAATAAGCGGTTTCGTAAATGACGAATATCGAATTAATGACGAAGTTCGAATGACGAACAAACTGCGCGACGACCTTTCCCCCGTTCGTCATTGTTCATTCGTTATTTGGGTTTCGTCATTGAATCCGGCGCGCGTATTTCTCTCCATTTCTAAGCAATGACATCGCAAGGCGGGGACGATTTTCGACTGACCGTTCTCAATCCAAAGGGCCGCGATCCGGAACAGGAGTTCCGCGAACTGCCCGCGCCAGGCGAAGGAGCACATCCGCCGATTAACTTCCACGCATTCGCCGCCTGTACGCAGGGAGCTTTTCACCATGATACGCGTCGCGCGATAGCAGAGAAAACGCCCGTGCTTCTGCTTTTGCGCGGCGATTTCCGGGCTTCAGAGCGCGCATTAGCGGACCTGAAAAAACACGGTCGCACCGTCGTTGTTTCGTTAAAGGAAACCGGACTCCATCAGATTGCACAACAGTTGTGCGACTACGGCAGATTATCGCGCTTCATGAAAATTGTGGCGCAAGCGGAAGGATGCATCGCGACGACTCCGGAAGCTATGGAAATCTATCAGAGCAGTCGCTGGAGCCTGAGACGGGTCGCGTTTATTCCGACGCCTTATCCTGTTGAAGATCAGAGATGGAATTTTTGTGTGCGTCCGGACGAGCAATCCGGTATCTATGTTGGCACGCGAGAATGGGACGTACCATCGCGCAATCATTTTGTGGCGCTGCTGGTCGCGCGTCAATTGTGTGAGGCAACGGCTGAACCGGTCACCGTCGTCAATCGGAATGGCAATAGAGCGCGGCGTTTGCTGGCTGAGCTGAAACTTCCAGACGAAAAACTCCGCGTCATTGAGAGACGGAAACCGTATCCGGATTATCTGCGGGATGTGGCGCGGCACAAGATCGTGTTGCAATTGGATCGCAGCCATGTGCCAGGCCAGGTAGCGGGCGACGCTCTTCTTTGTCGAATACCCTGTGTAGGTGGCGACGGCGCGATCGATCGAATTGCATTTTCGAAAACGTGTGGTGAGGGCCGGACCATCACTGAGATTGCCTCGATGGCGCTCGATTTAGTGAAGAACGCTGATTTGCGCGGCGCCATTGTGGCCGAATCAGAGCAGCGCGCGCTAGAACAGCTCTCGTTTCAGGCAGCGCGTTCGCAGCTGGCAAAGTTTTTTGCCCAGTTTGCTCATGGGTAGCGTTTACTAACGGGAGCTACTGACGCTTGGCCGATCCGCCATCGGCTTTCAAAACACAGCCTGTGGTGGCAACGGTGAAGGAGCAGCCCGCGGAAATCCAAAAAGCAGCGCTCGATTAGAGGTGAACAAACCAGGAGCGCAAGTCGTGAGTAACAGACAATAGAACCGTGGTATTAGACTCCAACGCGTTTTTTTGGGGTGAGCGCACGCGCCTTGCCTGCGCTCACCAACCCAAATCAAAAGACAATCTCGAAGAGCTTAATCCCGTTCCATTTTCCGGGATGGTTCGGATCGAAGGAAGTGCTGTCCACCCACGTGCCGTAGCGTGCCGGCGCCCACGGATTGAGCATCTGGAACGGGTTACGACCAGGGCCAAGCCCTCGAGGAACCACGCCCTCTACCGCTGGACGCGCTGAGATCGGCGGCGGCGTGGGCATTGCTCGCACTGGCTTTTGCGGGCCAATTGGTGCTCTGAATTCTTGCGCCGAGACGGTCGTAACCAGTGCGGCGAGGATTGCGATCATTAATGTTTTCATGTTTTTCCTTTCGTTCCTGACATGCAACCCGCCTCAGTCGAGCTTGCCCGTCATAACACCTGCCCACATTATATAGTTCGATGGACTACCTTGAAAAGGCCGGACGTGTCCTGGACATAGAAATTTTTGAGCTCAAGCGATTGCGGGAACGTCTGGGCGAAAGTTTCTCCCGGGCGGTTGAAGTCATCAAAGAGACGATCGAGGCGCGCGGCAAAGTCGTGGTAGTGGGCGTCGGCAAGTCCGGGCACATCGGCGCGAAGATCGCGGCCACGCTCACCAGCACGGGGTCTCCAGCAGTAGTGCTCGATTCTTCGAATGCTTTGCATGGCGACCTAGGCGTCATTGCCGATGGCGATGTTGTGCTTGCTTTGAGCGCAAGCGGGGAGACGGAAGAAATGGTTCGGATCCTGCCGGCGATCGCCCGATTCCAAGTGCGGATTATCGCGATGTGCGGCGATGCGGAATCAACGCTCGCGCAAAACGCGCATCTGTTTCTCGACGTCAATATCGAACAGGAAGCGTGCCCGTTGAACCTTGCGCCGACGTCGAGCACCACAGTGATGCTGGCGCTCGGCGACGCCCTGGCGATGGTGCTGCTGGAAGCGCGCGGTTTCGACAAGGAGAATTTTGCGAAGTTCCATCCCGGGGGAATGATCGGCCGGAGCATGCTGATGCGTGTGCATCAAGTCATGCGGCCGCGCGAAGCCATGGCCATTGTTTCTACTGATACGCCCGTTCGCGACGTGCTAAAGGCAATGACCGGCGTACGTGCCGGCGCGGCCGTCGTAATTGACGAAAATCAGAAATTGCTGGGTATTTTCACCCACGGCGATTTCGTGCGGCATTTTCAATTCGATTCGAAGATTGGCGAACGGCTCGTTGCGGATCTAATGACGTTGAACCCCGTCACCGTGCACAAAGACAAGCTCGCCGTTGAAGTTCTTAATCTGCTGGAACGCCATCGCATCGATGACCTGGTCGTGGTTGATGATAACAGCATGCCTGTTGGCATTGTCGATTCACAAGATTTGACGCGATTGAAACTATTGTAGGGCGACCGCGTCGGTGGCCGATTCAGGCAGGCGATGCGCCTGCCCTACAATTGCAAAATCGCCGAGCGCGTGTAAGCTTCGCGTCCCCCGTCACCGTTGCGACGCTTACGTTGTAACGATGTAACTTTTAACCAATCATCCCGTAGAAATCATGCCCGCAGCTAACGATCTTCGCAAAGGAATGGCCATCAAATACAATGGTAACGCCGCCATTGTGCTCGAAGTCCATCATCGCACACCTGGAAATTTACGCGCCTTCGTGCAGGCGATCATTCGTTACATCAATACGGGTAAAAGCGCAGATGTTCGCTTTGGCTCGACGGATAAGGTGGAGCTGGTCGAGATCGAGCGAAAACAGCTCGAGTTCAGTTACAAGGATCGCAACGGATATCATTTCATGGATCCGGAGACGTACGACACCATCACGTTGCAGGAGAGTCTGATCGGCGACGCCAAAGATTACCTGGTGGAAAATCTTTCCGTACAGGTCCTCTACGCAGAAGGCAAACCTGTGCAGGTTGAGCTCCCCGCGTCGGTGAGTCTGAAGGTTACCGAATCCGCGGAGGGACTGCGCGGCGACACCGCGAGCAATGTGACCAAGCCGGCGACCTTGGAAACCGGCATGACCATTAACGTCCCGCTCTTCATCAAGGAAGGCGAAACGATCAAGATCGACACCCGCACCCGCGCCTACATGGGGCGTGCGTGATAGATTGTATCGCGACTGTAGGTCAACCGCTCCGGTTGCCCTATACAAATTCATCCACAGCACCCGCGTAATCCGCGGTTCCGTCTTGATTTTGGTGGGCTAACTCTGCGTAATCTGCGGCAACTTTGGCTGCGAGAAAGAGAAGATCGACAAACAATCGCGGAAAGCGCAATTCCAAGCGCCGTAAAGTTGTGCGCAACGTAGCCCGGGCGCGCACGTTCGTTCCGGTCTCGGATCCGTTCACGGTGCCAACGCGCTGGGTAAAATTCGTTTTTGCAATTTTCCTTCTACCGATTTGCGCAATTCTGAGTCAGACATTTTTCACCGCTTTCGCGCGCGCAGCGGTGACACAGCGTCTCTGGGCAGCCGAAGAATTTTGGTTTTTTTCATTGGGTGCAGTTCTGTGGTTGATCGCATTTTTCGGTCTCCCGCGTCCAATCCTCATTTATGTCTTTGGACACGAATTGACCCATGCTCTTTGGGTTTGGCTGATGGGCGGACGGGTGAGCCGGTTTCGCGTAGGCCGTGACGGTGGGCATGTCGTTACCGACAAGGCCAACTTTTGGATCGCGCTGGCGCCGTATTTTTTCCCGCTCTACAGCATTCTGGCAATTGCCGTCTATGGCGGGCTCAGCCTTTTCGTGAATATGCAACCATACGGTCGATGGCTTTATGCTGTAATCGGTGTGACATGGGCTTTCCACTTCACTTTTACGTGCTGGATGATTCCGAAAAATCAGACCGACCTGAGCGATCAGGGCACGTTCTTCTCGCTGGTTGTGATCTATTTGATGAACCTCCTGCTGCTCAGTGTGATGCTCATTCTTGCGT
>QHRI01000063.1 GCA_003221375.1 Verrucomicrobiota bacterium | reverse complement strand
AGGAGCATGTTGATCTTGAACACCGAGCCCTCGTCTGTCCGATCCGGCTGATACGGTCTGCCCAGCAAGTTCGCCAGCACGTTCCTGCCAAAGTTTACAAGAACGAAGCGCGCCTCGATTGCGTGCGTTTTTCCATCGCAGTCAAATTCAGCGCCTCGCTTTTTCCCGGTCACATTCAGCGAGTGAAGATGGACTCGCGTTAACATCTCCGCCCCGCTGTTTCGTGCGGCCTTCTCCAACTCGCGCACGACACCACCCATTCCACCAACGGGCACCTTCCATTCGCCGGTTTTGTTCCCTATCACATGGTAGAGGAAACAGCGGTTCTGCAGCAGCGTCTCATCGTAGGGATGAGTGAAGAGGCCAACCTTCGCGTCCGTGAAAACCACACCGCGAAGGAAATCGTCTTGCAAATAGCGTTCCACTACGCAACCGAGTGGTTCTTCAACCAAACTGCGCCAGGCCTCGCGGTGTGTATCGTCTGCGTCGAAGCAACGCCGGAAATCTTCTTTCGCCACGAGCGGCTCCAGCATTGTGCCCCAGACATTTTCGGCAAAGACACGAACCAAGCCGTAAAATTTCTTGAGCTGCTCCGCCTCCGCAAAACTTCCAGTAAGCTCGAAGATGGATTGACGACTCGCTTCCTCGGAGACGTTGCTCAAGAGCAAGCCGTCGTGGCGACCATTTTTCAAATACGGCGTGAACGACCTGGTCGCGCGTCTGCGCAGCTCGAGTTTCAGGCCAAGATCGCGAATAATTTTCTCCGGGAACAAGCTGACCAGGTAAGAGTAGCGCGACAGATATGCATCGTAGTCCGGGAAAACTTTTTGCGAGGTGGTGGCTCCGCCGATGTAGTCATTTTTCTCCAACACCAGGACACTCAAACCGGCCCGCGCGAGATAAGCCGCGGCCACGAGACCATTGTGTCCGGCACCGAGGACAACCACGTCGTATTTAGTTTTCATTGCAACTCTTGTGTGATGGAAAGCGCAAGTGAAGTCATCTTCATTTGGTCACACCCGCTCGAGGGCTAATGCAACGCCTTGGCCAACACCGACGCAAAGACTCACCAAGGCACGCGACTGTTGCTGTCTGCGCAAAGCATAAGCGGCAGTCATCACCAAGCGCGCGCCGCTGGCGCCGAGCGGATGCCCGAGCGCAATCGCGCCGCCGTTGCCGTTAACGTGCTCGGCATCGTCGGCCAAACCGAGACTACGCGTACACGCGAGCACCTGGGCGGCGAAGGCTTCATTGATTTCGATACGGTCGAAGTCATCGAGATCAAGGCGAATCTTGGCTAACAATTTCTGGATCGCGGGCACAGGTCCAATGCCCATGATCCGCGGAGCGACCCCGGCCGCGGCCATGCTCATGACGCGCGCCAGCGGCGGCAAGTCATGTCTCTTCAGCGCTTCAGCCGACGCCAGCAGCAGAGCGCACGCGCCATCGTTAATTCCGGAAGCATTGCCTGCCGTGATGGTGCTATCAGATCCCAATAGCGGCTTGAGTTTGGCCAGTTTTTCAGCCGTAACGTCAGGGCGCGGATGTTCGTCTTCACTTACGGCAATCCTTTCGTTAGGCACCTGAACTGGCGTTATCTCTTCGGCCAACCAACCTTTAGCTTGTGTCTGCGCGGTGCGCCGTTGGCTGCGCAAGGCGTACGCGTCCTGAGAGGCGCGATCGATTCTATGTTCGCGCGCGAGGTTGTCCGCTGTTTGCGTCATAGAATCGACTCCGTAACGCGCTTGCATCAGGGGGTTGATGAAACGCCACCCGAGAGTGCTGTCCTCCAATTTTTGTTCGCGACCGAACGCGCCCTCGGCTTTCGCCACAACAAGCGGAGCGCGCGACATACTTTCGACGCCTCCGGCAATCACCATCTCTGCATCGCCGCAAGCGATCGCGCGCGCGGCCTGACCAACTGCTTCAAGTCCAGAAGCGCACAATCTATTCACCGTCACCGCCGGAACGGTTTCCGACAAACCGGACAGGAGCACTGCCATTCGGGCAACGTTGCGATTGTCTTCGCCCGCTTGATTAGCGCAACCGAGGATAACTTCATCCACCGCACCCCAGTCCACGCTCGGGTAACGCGATATCAACGATATGATCGGCGCTGCGGCAAGATCATCGCAGCGCACTGCTGCCAACCGCCCTCCATAGCGACCGAACGGTGTTCGAGTTGCTGCCGCAATAAAAACATCAGCCATATGCGCTCCGGGCAATTGCTAATGGCTGCCAACCATTGCGCCCTACCGCTCGTTCAATCGCGTGACGCGCTTCTTGCAAAGCGGGCAGCATTTTTTTCAGAGCGACCGATCGAACATCGTTGCTGTAACGCATGCTGACGTTAAGACCGCACACCGCCACTCCGGTTGCGGAACGAATCGGCACCGCTATTGAGCACAGTCCCAACTCAAGCTCTTGCGAGACGAACGCGTAGCCTTCGCGGCGCACTTTCAGAATTTCCGCTCGCAACGCGCGCGGCTTGTAGATCGTGTGCGCGGTCATCGGGCGAAAAGTATTTTCGCGCAACCAGGCGCCGAGTTCACTGTCCGATTTGTCCGCCAACAGCACGCGACCCATCGAAGCCGCAAATGCCGGCAAGCGTGCGCCGACGCCGAGCGCGACGCTCATTAGTCGACGGACCGCGACGCGAGCGACATAGACGATATCGCTACCATCGAGCACCGCCATCGAGCATGATTCGCCGACTCGGTGCGACAACTGTTCCATCGCTTCGTGCGCCAACTCCGTTAGGTCGAGCGACGAGAGATAGCTGTAACCGAGCTCGAGCACGCGTGGTGTCAGAAAAAATTGCCGACCTTGTGCGGCCACATAGCCGAGGTGTTGCAGAGTCAACAAGCTGCGGCGCGCGACCGCACGCGACAAACCGATCTGCGCGGCAATATCGGACAAGGTGCAGCGCGGGCGCTCGCGATTGAACGCGCGCAATACCTGCAAACCACGGTCGAGCGATTGGATGTAATCAGGACTATTAATGAACGACCGGCGCAGCACCATGGTAGGAGGCTTTAATGAATTGATTGACAGCGGGATCGTAATGGGATTTTATTTGGTGCGCAATGCGAATTAATGTTCGATTATCGAACGCAGCAAAGTCTCTCCCGTGATTAACGAGCGCGACAGCGTCTTGCATACCTGGTGTGTGCCGGCCCAATGGCAGGCGCCGACGATTGTCGGCGGACGTGGTGCACATTTCTGGGACGCCGACGGAAATGATTATTTGGACATGAGCAGTCTGTCCGAGTGCAGCAACCTCGGGCATCAGCATCCCACTGTGGTCAAAGCCATTCGTGAGCAGGCAGAGCGTTTATGTTTTGTTACCTCCTCGTGGGGTACCAAGCCCCGAGCCGAACTTGCGCAAGCTTTGCTTGAAAAGGCTGGTTTCAAGAATGGTCGCGTATTTTTTACTTTAGCCGGAGCTGACGCGAACGAGCATGCGGTCAAGTTCGCTCGGCAAGCGCGCAGACTCCCACAGGGCTGGATCATCACACGCGATCGTTCCTACTACGGCGCCAGCTATGCCTGCATGGCTTTTTCCGGCGACACGCGCACGCGACATCAGGTGGATCCGGAACAGTACGCGGTTAGGCACGTCGCGTCGCCTTACGCATACCGCTGTCCATTTGGCAGCAGCAGCGACAGCGAGTGCGGAGAGCGCGCGGTCGCGGCCGTTGCCGCTGAAATCGACCGTACCGGTGCGAAGTCGATTGCCGCAGTCCTGATGGAACCGAATGCCGGCACAAATGGCATTGTGCCGCCGGACAATTACTGGCCGGGTTTGCGCGAGGTCACACGTTCTCACGGCGTATTCCTGATTGCAGATGAAGTGATGAGTGCGTTCGGTCGTTGCGGCGAATGGTTCGCCTGGCAACGATTTGGTGATGCTGGCAAACCGGATCTAATGACACTCGCAAAAGGGTTGACCGGTGCGCATGTGCCGCTCGGCGCCGTTCTCGTGAGCGAAGAAATCGCCCGACAATTGGAAAAGCAGATGTTGTTTACAGGTTTGACTTACTTTGGTCATCCACTCGCTTGTGCGGCAGGATTAGCGGCAATCCGTGCGTATGAAGACGAAAAATTGATCGAACGCTCGCGCCGTTTGGGCGGCGAGATGTTCGCCGAATTAAAGCGCCTTCAGCAAAAACATCGCGTGATCGGGGATGTGCGCGGTGGCCATGGTTTGTTCGCTATCGTTGAACTAGTGAGCGACCCAATCAGCCGCACACCGTTGGCACCCTGGCCGGAAACACCTCCACAACTGACGGCCCTTGTCAAAAAAGCGCGCTCTCTCGGTGTATCTTTTGCTGTACGCGGCAACCTATTAATTTTGGCACCGCCATTGGTGATTGAAGAAAGTGAACTGAGCGACGCCCTGGGCTTGCTCGATCGCCTGCTAGATGAAATGGAGTCTGCATGAATTTTAAACTGACTTACGCAACCATGTTCAATCCGCCGGCGGAGATGCACACGCGTTTTGATGCCGCGCTGGCCGAAGTCAGTAAGTCGTTAGGCTCGATCCACGCTCTCTATATCAATGGTGAGGACCGCGTTACCGCAAAGCACGACACACGACGCACGCCGATCGATGAGCGCCGCATCCTCGGTCATTTCTCACTCGCCACTGTTGATGATGTGAACGATGCCATGACCGCGGCCCAAGCTGCTTTTCCAGGCTGGCGCGCGACACCAATGGAAGAACGTGTGCGTCTGCTCAAGCGCGTCGCTGCGCTCATCGAAGAACGCGTTTACGACATCGGCGCAGCGATGTCGTTGGAAGTTGGAAAGAACCGAATGGAAGCGCTGGGAGAAGTGCAGGAGACAGCGGACTTTTTCAATCTTTACGCGGATGATTATGCCGGGCACAACGGATTCGATAATCCTTTGCCCGATGATCCGCTTCTGGATTTCCGTTCGCACAATCGCAGCGTGATGAAACCTTACGGTGTCTGGGTGGTCGTCGCACCGTATAACTTTCCGTTTGCACTTGCCGGCGGGCCGGTGGCGGCGGCTTTAATTACAGGAAACACAGTCGTGTTGAAAACTGCGACTGATACGCCGTGGTCCGGACGTTTGCTTGCAGACTGTATCCGCGATGCCGGCCTTCCGCGCGGAGTCTTCAATTATCTCAATGGTGGCGGCAGCGTCGTTGGTGAGGCATTGCTAAACCATCCCAATACCGCCGGAATTACCTTCACCGGATCGGTTGACGTCGGCATGCATATCTACCGCACCATGGCCAGTGGCGTATATCCGCGACCGTGCATCGCCGAAATGGGCGGCAAGAACGCTTGCATTGTGACTGCGAATGCAGATCTCGATCGCGCGGCAGACGGGATTGTGCGTTCAGCGTTTGGATTGAGCGGACAGAAATGTTCGGCGGTGTCGCGAATCTACGTTGATGACAAAGTCGCGGATCCGTTGATCAAGAAGCTCCAGGAAAAAATCAACGCGATTACGATTGGCGATCCTTCGCGAAAGGAAAATTGGCTCGGGCCGGTGACCACAGCCAGCGCGCTGAAAAACTACGAGCGTTACAGTAAAGAACTTACCGAAAACGGCGGGCGAATTTTGTCCGGCGGCAAGCGTCTGGCCGAAGGTGAACTGACGCACGGCTATTTTGTTGCGCCGACGCTGGCTGAAGCGCCAGACACGCATCCGCTGTTCAAAGAGGAAATGTTTGTGCCGATCACAATGCTTTGTCGCGTCCGCGACCGCGCTGAAGCGATCCGGCTAGCCAACGATTCACGTTTCGGACTAACCGCCGGTCTCTACGGCAACGATGACGATGCAGCCTACTTTTTCGACAACATTGAGGCCGGAGTCACCTATGTGAATCGCCCCCAAGGTGCCACCACTGGTGCGTGGCCCGGCTATCAACCGTTCGGTGGCTGGAAAGGGTCGGGTTCGTCGGGCAAAGGGATCGCCTCGTTTTATTATCTGGCGCAATACCTGCGCGAACAATCGCAGACAAAAGTGGAATAGCCATGCAGGTCGGCAGCTTACAAGAAATCATCGATCAATATATCCACGATGGTCAGAGCGTGGCACTGGAAGGTTTTACTCATCTCATTCCGTTCGCTGCCGGGCACGAAATCTTGCGCCAGAAAAAACGCGATCTGCATCTGATTCGCATGACGCCAGACCTAATCTACGATCAATTGATCGGTGCTAGTTGTGCCCGCGCATTGACGTTTTCCTGGGGTGGCAATCCCGGCGTCGGTTCGCTGCATCGACTGCGTGATGCGGTCGAGAATGGATGGCCGCGACCACTTGAGATTCACGAACATTCGCACGCGGGAATGGCGGCGGCTTACACCGCAGGCGCGGCTCGGATGCCATTTGGAATGTTACGCGGATACGCCGGGACCGATCTTCCCGCAGTCAACGCGGAAGTGCGCGAAGTACGCTGCCCTTATACAAACGAGAAAATTGCGACCGTGCCTGCAATTAATCCCGATGTCACCGTCTTACATGCGCAAGCCGCCGATCGACAGGGCAACGTTTTTATTCGCGGAATTGTCGGCGCGCAGAAAGAAGCGGCGTTGGCCGCGGCGACGCTGATCGTCACGGTTGAAGAAATCCTCGATTCGTTAGGCGCGCCGATGAATGCGATTGTTTTGCCGCACTGGGTAGTGACAGCGATTGCCGAAGTGCCAACCGGTGCTTATCCCTCCTACGCACTCGGCTACTACGCGCGCGACAATGCGTTTTATCTGGCTTGGGATGAAATCGCTCGCGACCGCGAACGGTTTTCTGAGTGGATCGATCGTCACGTGCTCAGTAGCCGCGATCACGCGGAATTTCTCGACAGCTTGGCGGAGGCCGCATGAACGTCGCTTCCTCTTCTCTAAATAAATATACGCCGGACGAAATGATGACGATCGCAGCCGCGCGCTTGATTTGGCCGGGCTGCGTTTGCTTCGTTGGCATCGGCGTGCCTTCCGCAGCGGCGAATCTTGCCCGCCTCATTCATGCACCGGACATCGTCCTCATCTACGAATCCGGCGCCATCGGCACGCAGCCCAGGGTGTTGCCGCTATCGATCGGCGACGGTGAACTGGCGGAGACCGCTACGGCCGTCGTGCCGTTGCCGGAAATTTTTTCTTATTGGTTACAGGCTGGTCGCATCGACGTCGGTTTTCTTGGGGCCGCGCAGATCGATCGCTTTGGCAATCTTAATAGTACTATCATCGGCGGCTACGCCAATCCGAAGACGCGGCTGCCGGGGGCTGGTGGCGCGCCGGAAATTGCGCAACACGCAAAACAGATTTTTGTGGTGCTAAAACAATCACTGCGAAGTTTTGTCCAGAAGCTGGATTTTTGCACGAGCGCTGGCTTCCTGAATGGAAATGGCGAGCGAGCACGGCGTGCTATCCCCGGTGCGGGACCGCAAGTGGTTATCACGGATTTGGGTGTTCTCAAGCCGGTAACCGGGTCGCAAGAGCTCACGCTAGTGGCCCGTTATGAAAACGTCAGTGTGGACAAGATCCGCGCGGCAACAAGCTGGCCGCTGGCAGTTGCCGATACCGTCGATGTTGTCGCACCGCCCACCGCAGACGAGCTGCGCGTTCTTCGCGACCTGCACAAGCGAACGGATATCGCGCATGCTGGCGATGCGCGTCGATTCAGGAAAACTCCGCGGCCGTTGTTCGAGCAAGCGAGGTCAACCGCATGAATAAGAATTCCGATAGTCGTCCCGCTATCCGCACTGAATTGCCCGGCCCCAAAGCGCGGGCACTCCTTGCCCGTGATGCTGATGTCGTATCGCCCTCCTATCCGCGGGAGCATCCGTTCGTGATGTCGCATGGTCGCGGTGTCGAAGTTTGGGACGTCGACGGCAATCGGTTCCTCGATTTTGCCGCAGGTATTGCTGTTTGCAGCACCGGCCATTCACACCCGCAAGTAGTTCAGGCGATCAAAGACGCGGCCGATCGATTTCTGCACATTTCTTCTGATTACTGGCATGAAGGACAAGTCGCTCTCGCCGAAAAGATCAATGCACTGGCGCCGATGGGCGAGCCTGTGCTCAGTTTTTTCTGCCAGTCCGGCACTGAAGCGGTGGAAGGGGCATTGAAACTGGCGCGCTATGTCAGTGGACGCTCGCGATTCATCGGCTTTCTCGGCGGTTTCCACGGGCGCACGATGGGTTCGCTGGCTTTCACTGCCAGTAAGCAAACCCAGCAGCAAGGCTGCGCCACGATGCCGGGCGTTACCCACGTGCCATTCCCGAATCCTTACCACCCGCTTTTCGCAGGCGAGGATCAAGGTCAGGCAGTAATCGACTATATTGAGAACGGCTTGTTCGCCAGCAACGTTCCGGCCAGCGAAGTCGCCGCGATCCTAGTCGAGCCGATTCAGGGGGAGGGTGGCTACATCGTACCGCCCGATGGATTTCTGGCCGGCTTACGCCAACTCTGCGATCGCCACGGCATTCTGTTGATTTTCGATGAAGTGCAAACAGGGATAGGTCGCAGCGGCAAGATGTTTGCCTGTCAGCACTGGAATGTGCAGCCGGATATCATGACGCTTGCCAAGGGCCTGGGCTCGGGCCTGCCGATCGGTCTGGTGGTAGCTAAGAAAACCATCATGCAACAATGGAAGTCTGGCGCGCATGCGAACACTTACGGTGGCAATCCGCTTTGTTGCGCGGCGGCGTTGGTGACACTCGACCTGGTCGAACGTGAATACGCTGCCAACGCCGAGAAAGTCGGCGCTTATTTTATGGACCGTTTGCGCGAGTTGCAGTCACAACACCAAGTGATCGGGGAAGTTCGTGGCAAAGGACTAATGATCGGCATGGAGTTGGTTAGCGATCGGGCCAGCCACAAACCCTGCAAATTTTCGTGTCATACCGTGATCACGCGCGCATTTCATCGCGGTCTGCTCTTACTCTCCTGCGGGCAGAGTACAGTGCGCTTTATGCCGCCGCTGATGGTGTCGGTCGCGCAGGTCGACGAGGCAATCACTTTGCTGGACGCCGCTCTGATCGAAGCAATGGCTCAATGACCGTGCGCCAGCACAAGATTCTGCTGGCTGGCCTGTTGTTGCTGTCTCCTTTGTGCGCACTGGCTGAACGCAAACCCGTGTCGGCGCAAATCCAACTGCCGCACAATTATTATTACCGTGAAATGTATCTGCCGCAGCTGACCAGCGGCCCATCGGCATTAACCTTTTCGCCCGATGGCAAGGAGCTTGTTTATAGTATGGGTGGCTCGCTGTGGCGCCAGACTATCGGTGACGATCAGGCGCGTGAACTCACCCACGCAGGCGGCTACGACTACCAGCCGGATTGGTCACATGATGGTCGACATATTATATTCACCCGCTACCAGAAGGACGCCATCGAGTTGTGGCAGCTCGATTTGGAAGCCGGCAAAGAAGTGGCGTTGACTTCGCATGGCGACGTCAATGTCGAGCCGCGCTATTCACCGGATGACCGGCGGATCGCTTTTGTTTCCACCGCTGACAGCGGCCATTTCAACCTCTATGTCGCAGAGATCGCGGGCGATCGCTTGACCAACTCGATTCGTTTGGTGCCTGAGCACACGAGCAGTATTTATCGCTATTACTATGCGCCCACCGACCACGCGATCAATCCATCTTGGACGCCCGATGGTCAGCGCCTCGTGTTCATCTCGAATCGAGAAGTCGCATATGGTACCGGAGATATTTGGTCGGTGGCAGTAAACGCCCCCGAAGATCCAAAAAAAATCTTCAGCGAAGAAACGGGGTGGCGCGCGCAACCGCAGGTCGCACCGGATGGGCGGCGGATTTTATTTAGCAGTTATCACGGCCGTCAGTGGCAACAACTCTGGCTGACGACTATGCAGGGTGCCGCACCGTTCCCATTGACCTTCGGTGACTTCGATAGGACCCAAGCGCGCTTTTCGCCAGACGGCACTCGGATTGGTTATATCAGTAACGAGGACGGCAATACCTCGCTCTGGATCCAGGAAGTCCTCGGCGGCGCGCGGACTCGCATCACTGCCGCGCAACGGCATTACCTAAAAGAGGTCGGTCGCCTCCAGTTGAGTGTGCGTGACGAGCATGGCCAAAAAGTGCCGGCCCGAGTGAGTGTGATTGCTGCCGATGGTCGCGCTTACGCGCCCGACAACGCCTGGATGCATGCCGACGACGGTTTTG
>QHRI01000220.1 GCA_003221375.1 Verrucomicrobiota bacterium | reverse complement strand
TCGCAGCGGCAGCAAAAGCAAATGGTGCAATGTTTCTTGGACCGAACACGCTTGGAGCCTTGAGCCCGGGCAAGGCAGTAGTGGGCATGATCGGCGGCCGCGCTGAGAGTGCGCGACAATGGTTCAAGCCAGGCATCCCGAAGGGAGTCGGAGTTATCAGCCGCTCCGGCGGCATGGCTTCAAGCACTGGGTATTATCTGGGCCAAGCGGGCGTGCGGATTTCAACGATCGTGCACATTGGTGGCGATGCGGTGCTTGGCATTCGAATTCCCGACGCCGCGCTGATGTTCGAGGCCGATCCTTTCACAGAAGCTATCGTCATCTTCGGTGAAATCGGTTCGTCGCAGGAGGAAGAATTGGCACAGCTCATTGTCGCTCGAAAGGTCACCAAGCCGGTGATCGCCTACATTGGCGGCAAGGCTGCGCGCGAAGGCACGCGATTCAGTCACGCAGGAGCGATCATCGAGGGCGGCCGCGGCACGCACGCCGGTAAAGTAAACAAAAGGACAAAGTCTCATGAGCGAAGCTGACCGGAAAGCAACGTGGAATACTGCTATCACGCGCGTCGAACCCAACAGAGTGAGCGTGCGCGGATACGATATTGCCGAACTCATGGGCCGCGTTTCTTTTGGCGCAGCGGTTTATCTGATTTTGACTGGCGACCTAGCCTCGGCCCCCATCGCGCGTTTGATGGACGCGATTCTGGTCGCGTCGATCGATCACGGCGCGACGCCTCCGAGCGCATTGACCGCGCGAACTGTCGCGTCGACCGGGGCAACCTTGAGCGCGGCGGTTGCTGCTGGGATCATGTCTATCAATCGTCACCACGGCGGGGCAATTGAAGACTGCGCCCGACAACTGAAGGCAATTGCTGATCGCGCGACAAGTAAATCCATTTCATTGGATGAGGCCGCCTCGAGCGCCCTGGCGGCTATGAGAGAGAGCGGTGAGCGGATGCCGGGATTTGGCCACCGTTATCACACAAAAGATCCGCGCACGGCGCGGCTTTTCGAGCTGGCACGCGAAGCGGGCGTGGATGGCGTGCATATGAAAGCAGCACGCGCTGTCGAAAAAGCGTTCGCCGATGCAAAGAAGGCGCTTCCCATCAACGTGGATGGCGCAATCGGTGCCATTCTCGCCGATCTGGGAATGAATCCTGCGGCGTTCAACGGCATTTTCATGATTGCCCGTACGCCCGGTCTGGTGGCACACGTGATCGAAGAACAAACTCGCGAGAAGCCGATGCGCCGGATCGATCCGGTCAATCACGGCTACGATGGGCCTTCGCCGAGAGGTATGCCCGGTACGTCCGCTTCGTAAAAGCCACTTGTTAGGCCGTTGGGCAACTTTTTTGTGCCTAAGCTAACAAGTGCTACATCCAGGTCACAAAATAAAAACGATTGATTGTTCGAATTGTTTCGATCAAGAATCGTACAACTCCAATGAAACTCCACCATGAAAAAACACTCTACTTCAGCGTCGGCACCCGCCCGCCGTAATCTCGGCGAAGCCGGGTTTTTTAACGTTCGTGTCTTAATAGGCCTGTTTGTTATCCTGGCTGGCGTCTTCCTGGCGCTGCTGGGTTTTGGGGCGTTCTCCGCACAAGCACAGCAAAAATACAGGTTCGTCCTGAACCCCATCGACCCGCTCGTCCCCGCGGGATTTGATTGTGCCAAAATCCATGAGCTAGGTATCGATAAACAGGAGAACCTCCGGGCAGGAGCAATCATGATTGCCTGCGGCGAGGCAGACGGAGGCTCAGCATCTCCCGGCGGCGCCTTCTCGCAGATCGCTCAGGAATTCTTACAGCCTTCAGCGTTTGGCGCCACGGACGTTGACCTGATCACCGGCGTGGAAACCAATCCTAACGTTACTCAGTCCGAGACATTCACTGCGAGTAACCCGGATAACCCGAACCAGATCGTGGTCGCGTACAACGACTCGCGCGGCCGTAACGCGAGCCCAATCAATATCTCAGGCGCATCGGTCTCCACCGATGGCGGCACAACCTTCACTCGCCTGACCGCTGCCAGCGGTCAGAGCCCATTCTCCAACACACTAGGGGACCCTGTTATTCTGTACAACCGACCAACCGGCACCTGGTACACGATCTGGCTCGACGCGGGCTGCGGCGCTCAGGGGCTCGGTGGTTACAAGACTACCAGTCCTTCAAACGCGAATAGCTGGACCCACTTCTGTATTCACACCAACTCGCAAGACGACCGAGAGTCTGGTTGGGCGGATAACAACCCATCCTCTCCCTTCTACGGTCGAATGTACACTTCCTGGAACGACTTTAATGTTGGCGGTGGAGCCCTGTTCGTTCGTTACTCAACTGACAACGGTGTCACCTGGACCAATGCGCGACAGATCACGAGCGGCACTCCATTTATCCGCGACGTCCAGATCACCGGCGACCTGGCCACGGGCGACGTGTACATCGCCGGGATGAATGAAGGCGGCGGCGGTTTCCCACACAACAATTCTAATCTCATCTTCAGATCCACAGACGGTGGCAACACTTGGAGCAATACCTACACCGGACCTACGTTTCCTGGACCGGGCGTAACCGCCGTGGGCTACTTCGCATGCATGTTTACCGACGGCGGTGGTTACTGGCGCCACGAGGGATGGGGTGAACCCGGCGCTTACAACGGCGTGGTGCACTACGTTTATGCACAGCACGGAGCAGGCAGCGATCCGGGGGACGTCTATTACATCCGCTCGACGGATCGCGGGCAAACCTTTAGCGCCCCATTGAAGTTGCACACAGACGCTACTTCGCGGCCTCAGTGGGAACCCAATGTTTCAGTCAGTCCCAGTGGTACTGTTCTCGCCGTATGGTATGACGCACGCGAGAGTGCGAGCTGCACTCGCGGCAATCCCGCCGTTCCCTGTTATAGGATGTGGGCGCGGAGATCCACCGATAACGGCGCGAGCTGGTTGTCTGACCAAACGTTCTCGGATGTGGTTAGCCCGCTGCCGGCACAACCTGACCCGGGTATCCAGGCGACCTATGCAGGCGACTATGACTATGCCAGTTCGTCGCCTAACCAACACCTGCATTCATGGGTGGACGGCCGCGTAACAATTAGCGGCAGTTCCCAGCAGGACGCCTTCCACGATAGACAGTCGGTAGGTGCACCTTCGCCTACACCCACCCCAACGGTAACGCCAAGTCCAACCGCCACACCCACTGCAACTCCGACAGCTACGCCTACTGTGACTCCTACGCCCACGCCCGGCCAAATAACGCTCACTGCGAATGGCTACCTGGTAAACGGGCGGCGTAGGGCGGACCTGTCCTGGACCGGCGCGACTTTGAATCGCGTCGACATTTACCGCAACGGTGCTTTGCTCGTCACAACCAGGAATGACGGCTTCTACACTGATCGCATCGGCGGCAATGGCCCGGGCAGCTTCACCTACCAAGTGTGCAACACAGGGACGAACACGTGTTCTAACCAGGCGACTGTGACATTTTGATATTTGAGCGACTTCCTTATGCGGTAACTCGCGCAAAAACAAGCAAATTCCCGCTAAGATGATCTCGACTATTCAACGTGATGCCATCTTCAGCGCCGCGCCTTTGGCGATTCGCTTTGCCATCGGCTTCAGGAGAAGCCGATCCACCTGAAACTATTCCCAATTACTGATTAAACTAATCGTTAATCAAAACTATGGCGGCGTTGGACGAGGGTGCGGAGTTGGGTGCACCCTCGGCACAGGAGGAGGTCTCACGGTCGGTTGCACGCTGCGAAATACGCCGGCGCCAGCGGTCCCGGCCAGGATAAATTGTTCAGGATCGATCGTCAGTGACCAAACATTTCCACCTGGAGGGAGTAGTCCGCTGCTTGCCTCGGTCCAACGGTCGCCGTCGTTTGTGGATAGGAACACTCCGATGTCAGCGCCTGCAAAGATGCGACCGATGGAATTGATCACCACGCTGTTCACATCAAGCGCTGTAAAACCATTATTTTGTTCGGTCCATGTGTCTCCGTTATCAGTGGACCGAAACATTCCGCCGCCCTGGCCCATGATAGAATGCGTTCCTGCGAAGATGTGACCGTTTCCAGAATCGATCGCCAATGCTGCAACGTCAGTCGATGTTAGACCTGTGTTAACAAGCGTCCAGCTGTCTCCGTCGTCAGTAGAACGATAGACGCCTGTTCCGCAGCCCGCGGTCCCCGCAAAAATCTCGCCGTTGGAATTGATCGCCAGAGACAAGATGTTGCCGCAATCCAGACCGTTGTTTACCGCAGTCCAACTATCACCATCGTCTGTCGACCTGAAAACACCACCAGCGATACCTCCGGCATACGTTCCTGCAAAAATGTGACCATTAGCTGAATTTATTGCCAGTGCTCGAACATCGTTCTGTATAACGCCATGGTTAATCTCAACCCAGCTATCGCCATTATCTGTTGAACGAAGCACCCCGCCGGCACCGCCGACAAAATCAGCACCGACGAAGATCTCGCCACGAACCGCATTAACAGCGAGACATGTCTCGTAGTGGGCAGGCAAACCATTGTTAACCTTCTCCCAACTCTGACCGTTATCGAACGAACGAAACATACCAGTCCCGTAAGTTCCAGCAAAGAGAATATCACTCGAATTTACTGTTCCGACGCGAATTCTTGGCACGGGTTCGGGCATCACGATGGTGGCCCGGACCTCAGTCGCTACCATACCGTTGTTCTTTTCGACCCAGGTATCGCCATTATCAGTTGATCGGAAAACCCCGCCACCGAAATAAATGCCGGCAAAGATATCGCCGTTGGCGTTCGTGGTAAACGACAGGGCAAAGAGATCTGTTAGGCCGTTGTTAACCTGCGTCCAGTTATCTCCGTTATCGGTGGAACGGAACACACCATCGCCATAGCTCCCGGCAAAAAGAGAACCACCTGCCGTAACGATTAAGGCATTGATGCCATTGCTTGTCGTTAAGCCGTTGTTAACCGGCTCCCAACTGTCGCCGTTGTCAGTCGAGCGAAGTACACCGACAGGACCACCCAGAGGATCGCCGCCGGCGAAAATATATCCGTTCGCATTGATGGTTAACGAGAGAAACGTACCATCCGGGAATCCAGTATTGAGTGGGGTCCAACTGTCTCCATTGTCGGTGGAACGAAATGCGCCGCCGCCAAATGTCGCGGCAAAGATTTTTCCGTTGATATTGACTGTCAGCGCGGTCACCCAAGTGTTCGTCAAGCCGTTATCGATCAGGGTCCAGTTTTGCCCGTTATCGGTGGAGCGATAGATTCCTCCGCCCGGCGTGCCTGCGAAGATGTCGCCGTTGGAATTGATCGCTAACGAAATGATGCCGAGAGATTCCAAGCCGTTGTTTACCGGAACCCAGTTGTCACCATTGTCAGTCGATCGGAAAATTCCGCCGCTCCATGTTCCTCCAAAGATGTGACCGGCGTTATTGATCGCCAGTGCACGCACATTGGTGTCAGTTAGGCCATCGTTCACTTCCGTCCACGTTTCTCCGTTATCGGTGGACCGAAAGATGCCGCCGCCTTGCGTGCCTACGAAGACGTCCCCATTCGCATTCGTGGCTAACGCGATCCCATCGCCGCCTTGGGGGCCATTCGTTTGTGCCCAAAAATTTTGACTAGGCCCCTCGACGCTGGCTTTGACGTTCTGCCTTTGTGCTACGTTTGGGCGAGCCGATGTGGAACCAAAGACGGCCAGAACGACGCCAGCCACGAGGACAAGTACACCGAGTAGCACGCGAGGAGTAATAAAGGCGGACTCACTCTCCGATTTGTTTTTCATAAACGTTGAATTGTGCCGCCGATTCTAGGTGGATCTTCGCAAACGGTTCAAGACCTTTTAATTTTGAACGGGAAATAGATTATTTCTCAAGAACCGCGATCAGTCAGGTGGAACGTTTGCCGCGGCGACTCCTCAATGCATTGGTAGAGCAACGCGGCTTTGCCGCCAGGCTCTGCTGCTTAATACCCTGGACTTAGATCTTGCGTCGTCGCCGAGTGCCATCGGCCCGAGCCGAACTGGCATTTTTCAGAAGAGGCCGGTCCACCTTTGGCCCTAGCGCCGCCGAGAAATCGTCACTAATCACTATTCCGTCTTACCTCGGCGTAGGGCGAGGATGCGGTGTTGGACGCGGCCTCGGCGTGGCTCTGGGTGTAGCGGTAGGTGTCGGGGTAACTGTAGATGTTGGAGTTGGCGTAACCGAAGGGGTCACCGTGGGCGTAGCTGTAGGCGTTGGGGTGGGCGTCACACTTGGCGTAGGTGTAGGAGTCGGGGTTGGCCAGGCGCCAGCTAAAGGATAGGCATAGGCACCGCGACTGCGTGTCCAAACGGACAAGGTAGTGCTACCCCGGTCAATTTGCATGTCCCATACCATCGCGTGTGGCAGGCCGTTCTCGAAGCGCTGCCAACTGGGAGACGCTACGGTTATGTCATCGGTGTAGTAGACGCCCCAATCGGTGCCTGCAAAGACCTGTTGCGGGATATTCGGATTCACAATAATCGAGTCCACCGGAATGTCCGGAAGATCGCCGGTCTTATTGGCCCAGGTGAAAGAGCCGCAATCGGCCGCGCATGTTACCTGGAACACGTGACCCGGTGTTGTCGGCGTGTTAGCGTTAAAACCGCCAATACCCGCGTACCCTACGGGTAAATTTGCGGCTGACACCGAAGGATCGAGGGCGATGCCCATCACAGGCCGATTCGGCAGAACCGTATTGCTGTCAGTAACATTTACCCAGTTCGCCTGGCTGGCGGTGCCTGTGCCCAGGTTAAAGCCGATCCACGCGTTACCATCATTGGTACCGACGATCGCAACGCTCTGATACTTTGGTGAGTACTTGACCTGATTGATAAACGAACGGTTGCCCA
>QHRI01000152.1:1014-5596 GCA_003221375.1 Verrucomicrobiota bacterium | reverse complement strand
AAAACCCTGGACCGCGAGCTGGCGTGCGCGCCATTCGATTCGCCCGAAGGCCGCGATTATTTCGCCGCGATGAAATGCGGGTTGAACATGTCATTCGCAAATCGACAGGTGATTCTCCATCGGATTCGCGAAGTTTTTTCCGAAGTATTTGGTCGCACCGCTGAGGATCTTGGGATGCAGATGATCTACGACGTCGCTCACAACACCGCGAAGCTGGAACAGCACGTTGTCGATGGAAAAGAAAAAAAGTTGCTCATTCATCGTAAAGGCGCCACGCGCGCATTTGGACCCGGACACGACGAAGTGGCCTCGCGTTACCGAGGCGTCGGCCAGCCGGTCATCATTGGCGGCTCAATGGAAACTGGATCGTATCTACTCGTCGGTACACCATCGGGCGCAGAAACGTTTTTCAGTACAGCACACGGGAGCTGCAACGCGATCTGGAAGCGCGCGGCATTTATGTCCGCAGCACTTCCTGGGCAGGCCTCGCCGAGGAAGCCGGGCCAGCTTACAAAAACATTGATGAAGTGATCGCGGCGACGGAACTGGCGGGAATCAGCAAGCCGGTCGTGCGATTCACGCCTATCGGAAATGTGAAAGGATAAAGATCACAATTTGCCATGACTCGCACGCCCATCACTCTCGTCACCGGTCCGTTGGGTAGCGGCAAGACTACATTGCTTCGTCACATCCTCGCTTCGCGTCCGGCGAAGATTGCAATCGTGATGAATGAATTCGGCGAGATCGCGATCGATACGAAAGTGATTGAAGGCAAGAATGTGCGAATCGCGGAACTCGGGGGCGGATGTGTTTGCTGCTCATTGCTCGGCGAATTCGAGGCGGCAGTCACTGAAATCATCAAGAAAGTTGAGCCTGAAATGATCGTCGTCGAGACCACCGGACTGGCCGAACCTGATGCGCTCGTGTTCAACATCCAGGAAGCGCTGCCTCAATGCCGGCTGGACGGCGTCGTTTCGGTTATCGATGCAGATATGCTGATTCGTTTCCCCGAACTGGGCCACACGACCCGCCTGCAGGTCGAAGGCGCGGACATCTTGCTATTGAATAAGGTCGATCTTGTCGATGCGAAGCAAATCGAGTCCCTCGAAAGAAAGCTGGGCGAAATTAATCCGAGCGCACAAATCATTCGCACTGAGCATTGCCAAATTGATCTGGAACTTTTGTTCGGCATTCCGCAGTCGCGGGAGAAAAAGGTCGCGCCTCCCCAGCATGAACATCAGCCCGAGTTCGAATCGTTCGCCTTCAGTTCGAACAAAACTTTCTCCCGTGATTGCTTTGAACGCTTCGCGAACGAACTGCCCGCAAATGTGATCCGGGCGAAAGGTTTCGTCCGATCCGATGATGGCGCGCAGCTTTTCAATTTTGTGGCCGGCCGTTGGGAGTTGGAACCATTTGAAAACGACAAGACCGAACTGGTCTTTATCGGAAAAAAGATCGCACCGGAAAAGTCAACAATCGTCCGTGCTCTGAAAAAATGTGAAGTTTAGCCAACATGTCATTCCGAGCGAAGTCGAGGAATCCCGCGATGGGACCTTTACGATAGCTCGACGGGATTCCTCCACTTCGCTTCGCTCTAGTCGGAATGACAAGCTTTGCTAATGCCGTACAAGTTCCTCGAAGAAATCGGCACCGCGGACATCGCGTTTGAGGCGACTGGCCGCGATTTGCCGGAATTGTTCGTGGCGGCAGCTGACGCGACGATGAATGTGATGATCGATAATCTTGATGCAATCGAGCCGCGTGAGACGCGGCAAATCGAACTCTCGAACGACCAGATCGACATGTTGCTCTTCGATTTTTTGCAGGAGCTTATTTATTTCAAAGACGCTAAACGGCTTTTACTGCGAGCCTGCGAGACGCAAATCGATCGGAAAGATGAAGTATATTTTTTGAAATCGAAAGTCGCCGGCGAACAGTTGGACGACACCCGCCATCAGCAGCGCGCGGACGTGAAAGCAGTCACGCTTCATGGTTTCTCTGTCGAAAAACACGACGGCGGCTGGAAAGCGAAAGTGCTTTTGGATATTTGAACGGGAAGGAAACGCTCTCTCGACGGCGATGGGAAGCGACAAAGCCGAGTTAAGCGGCCCTCAGGCCGTTCTTTATTTCGGTTCCAGCGCGACGTAGCCGCTGCGACCCTGGCTGTAGACACGCAGCAGAATCTTTTCGTTAGGCTTAAGTTTCTTGCTGATGTCGAGCAGATCTTTTGCACTCTTAACCGGCTGCTTGTTGACTTCCTGGATCACGTCCCCCTCGCGCAGGCCAGCTTTTCCAGCAGGTGAGTCGGCATCAACTTCTGCGATTACCGCCCCATGAATCTCCTTTGGAAGGTTCAGGGCCGTCCGAATATCGTCGGTGATATCCGCCACTGCGACTCCGCCGAACACAGTAGTTTTCTCGGGCTGCGCACTTTCTTCGGGAGAAGCTTCTGCCGGCGCTCCTTCCGTGGTCGCGCCCGCAGGCATTTCAGCGAGCTCGACTTCGAACGTTTTCTTCTGACCTTCCCGATTGACTTCAATCTGTACCTTCGTGCCGGGCTGCATCGAGCCGACCATCAAACGCAGCTCCCGCGCATCGTTTATTTTCTTTCCGTTAACGGCGGTAATCACGTCGCCAGTTTTGAGTCCCGCTTTTTCCGAAGGAGTTTTCGGCGCGACCTCGCCAACCAAGGCGCCGGTCGGCTGCCCTTTGAGTTTCATCGCTTCAGCCAACTCGGGCGTGAGCGGTTGCACAGACGCGCCGATGTAACCCCGCACGACGCGTCCTTTGTCGCGCAGACTCTGCATCACATCGCGCGCGAGATTCGCGGGAATCGCAAAACCGACACCCTGGTTCCCGCCGTTTCGGCTGAAAATGGCAGTGTTAATGCCTAACAACTCGCCTTTGATATCGACCAGCGCGCCGCCGGAGTTACCCATGTTAATCGCTGCATCGGTCTGGATGAAATTTTCATAATCAACAATGCCCATCCCACCGCGGCCAACGGCACTGATGATTCCCATCGTGACTGTCTGCCGCAGGCCAAATGGATTGCCCACCGCGAGCACAATGTCGCCTGCACGCGCTTTCTCGCTATCGGCGAACATCATCGCGGGCAGATTTTTCTCCTCGATCTTCAGCAACGCAACATCGGTGCCCGGATCTGTGCCGACTTTTTTCGCCTTATACTTACGTAGCTCCGTGCCGAGCCCTACCATGATTTCGTCCGCGCCCGAAACGACATGATTTGCAGTGAGAATATATCCATCGGGGCTGACGATGACGCCCGAGCCGAGGCCTTGAAGTGTTTGCTTTCCCTGCCGCTGCGGAAGTTGCCCTCCGAAAAACTGTCGCAGCGCGTCATCGGAAAACGGAAACGGGGCCTGCGTTCGCGACACGGTCTCGGTGGTAAACACAGTCACCACGCTCGGCGCCACCTTCTCGACGACCGGTGCGAAGCTGGTGATAACACCCTGCTGCATCGGTGTAGTTTCTTGCGCCGTAGCCGAAAATGCGCTCGTCGAGACGCACAGGATCGCGCCGATCAACAACCCGAAGGATCGGAAAATTCCTGTTTGCATAAAACGTTTCCCCTTCAGGAAATCGCACGCTCGACGGCAGATGGCCCCTTTTTGCTAATGCGATTTCCAACGAAGGTGGAACGCGTTGTCCTCAACGCGTTGGTAAAGCGAGTGCGGCTTGGCCGCTTAGGCAAGTCCTTAACTACCGGTTCGAGCCGGACTCGTATTTTAAAGAGGGAGGGAGTGATCCAGGCGCTCCCCTAAAAGCAAGGAACTCGCGAGTTGCCTCGCGAAGGTGTTGGTGTCGGTGAACCTGTCGCCGTTGGCGTTGGTGTCACCGACGGCGTCGCTGTTGGCGTCGCAGTAGGTGTGGCCGTTGGTGTTGCTGTTGGTGTCGGCGTCGGTGTTGGCCCTGCTGCGCAGAAGAGCTCCGTCGACATCAAAGGCGTGAGGCCGTCAACATCGTAGCCACCTGACAACACAATTCTGGTCGTACCATCGGTGTCAGTTGGGAAATTTCGGCGCGCATTGGCGAATGGATCGCCCGTTGTCCAGGTGTTCGTACCTGGATCGTATATGTCCACCTCGTTGGAAGGATTTGGCGCTACTCTACCGCCGCCCATGACGTACATCTGTCCGTTGAAGTTGAGCGCCCGGGTTTCGCCTGTCGCCCTCGGTATCGCTGCGATTGTGCCGATAGTGTTGGCAACCGGGTCGAAGCTAAACGAGTTGGTGGTGTCGATCACTGTAAGACCAACTGGATCCCAGTCCGACGCACCTCCCACGTAGATGATGCCATTTATGGTGCAAGTGGGCGCATACATAATGCCTTCCGGCGCATTCGTTTTCTGTGTCCACCTGGAGCCCGCTGTAGCATTAGGGTCAAACTCCCAGATCTCGTTGGTAGATGATACGTTGATGTTGAACCCGCCCAGGATGTATAGCTTGTTGTTAGCCACCGTAAATCCACCTGGCAGAATAGTGCCCGCGGCATCGCCGGGCCAATCGTCGGTGCCAAGGAGGGCTGGCGTATCGGTGGCGGGATCGTAGGTAAACACGCG
>QHRI01000152.1:0-968 GCA_003221375.1 Verrucomicrobiota bacterium | reverse complement strand
GGAAATCGGCGCCCGCGGAATCCGACGTACGGCCACCCACAGTATAAAAGTTGCCGTCTGCCTGGAAATGAACACCAACCGCTCTGACCAACACAGTTGGCATGTCCGGACCCGCTGACCAACCAGACGGCGTGCAGCCACCTGAAACATTGACCACGCCAGTCATGCCGATAGCGCAATGCGCGTGGCAGAAGTAAGAATAGACGCCGGGCTCCGCAAAAGTGTGTTCATAAACCGTGCCTATGCCGGAAAGAACTCCCGCTGGGCAGTTCGTGTCGTCAGGGGAACAAAATTGCGAATCGACAAAGCAAGGAGGGCCACTGGTGACACTGTGCCCACCCTCGGCCCAGGTCCATCGCACCGTGTCGCCTACAGAAATGTTGACTGTGTCTGGTACAAAGACATCGCCCCCCTTTCCTACTGCGACATCGACGATCTGGCCGCCACCAGTTGGCACGCCGCTCACGGCGGGTCGGCCGTTTTGATCTAAAATACGGATGCCAGGGGCAGCGGGATTTTTCTGTTGCGCCGTGCTGACGTGTTTGTCGCGTGGTTCAGCTTGCGACAAGAACACCATCGCAAAGATCGTCGCCAGGAAAAAAGTCAGTCGTGCTACTGCGTTCAATCGTTTCATGGTCATACTCTTTCTTTCTTTGCGCCAGCGTTTGCGGATTTTGTTTTCACATACATGCCGAATCGCAGCTGACGCCGCGCGATTCGATGTCGGGGCGCGATGTTGCGCAGGGGCCTTGGAGGAAGGCAAGCAGAATCTTTTGCGTGAGAAGCCGGAAAGCCTCTTACTTCCTCAAAAAAGGTAACGGAACTGTTACCTGACCGAGAAATTGCACAAATCAACAGGGGACGCTGTAGCCGGGGGCGGTGACCCCGGCTGCTTGATCACTGAAAGCGCCTAGCGCGGAGTGGGGCGCGCCCTCGCCGCAGCGAGCAGGCTGTGGTCGCGCCATACC
>QHRI01000151.1 GCA_003221375.1 Verrucomicrobiota bacterium | reverse complement strand
GGCGCCGCATTCTACCAGTACATCGAACGCAACTATAAGGGTGTGAAATCAACGCCTTGGGAAGGCGGGCAATACGGTTTCGTGCGCGATCCTACGGACACCGTCGGTGGCGTCGTTTATAGCCGGTTTCACGAGGGAATCGACATTCGTCCCCTGCACCGCGACGCGCACGGCGAGCCGCTCGACGAGGTGCGCGCTATTGCCGATGGAAGAGTGGTCCACGTTAACTCCGTGGCCGGCTATTCGAATTATGGCCGATACATCGTGATCGAGCACCACTGGAGCGGTTCAAATTACTATAGTCTGTACGGACACCTGAGTTCGATCGCAGTCCAGCCAGGCGACACGTTGAAACGCGGACAGCGCATCGCCGTAATGGGATATACGGGAACAGGACTGAATCGAGAACGCGCGCATCTTCATTTGGAATTGAACCTGATGCTTAGTCGCGAATTCGACTCGTGGTACAACGCATTTTTCAGGAATGATCCTAATCACAACGGCATTTACAACGGTATGAATCTTGCCGGGCTCGATATTGCGCAGCTCTACCTTGCCCTTCACAAAAACCCCTCGCTCACGATTCCCGAATTCCTCGGTCGCGAAGAAACATTCTACAAAGTGAGCGTTCCGAAATCGCGACATTTCGAACTGCCAAAACTTTATCCGTGGATGCTCGATACAGGGGGCCGAAACGAAAAATCTTCGTGGGAAATCTCATTCGCGCAATCTGGCGTGCCGCTCAGGATAGAATCGAGCGATAAAAGCATGACGCAGCCCGAACTGAGTTACGTCAAAAAGAGTTCCGTCGATTATTCCAATCTGACGCGGGACATAGTTTCCGGTCACGGCGCAAATGGGCATCTAACAGATTACGGCAGGCAGCTGATGCGGCTGCTGATTTGGCCCGATTGAAACGAGATCAGTTCGGAGACTCGACTACTTAAAGCAATCGAGTGCATCCGTTCAATCGTCAGCAGGAAGTCGGCGTCCCTTGCGCAAGCGCGACTGCGTGTGGAATTGCTCCCTGCACAAATCCCAGACATTCGACGGCTCCGCTCGGCTTTCCCGGGAGCGCGATTACAAGCGAGAGATCGACGATTGCCGCGAGGCTGCGCGAGAGAATTGAGTTAGGCGTGATCTTCATGGATTCAGCACGCATCACTTCGCCGAAGCCGGGTAATTCTACGCGCATGACGGCGCGAATCGCTTCCGGGGTAACGTCCCGCGGTCCCACGCCCGTTCCACCGGTTGTCAGGATTAAGCCGCAACCTTGCTGTGAAAACGAACGAATCGCCTGCTGAATGCGGTCTGCGTCGTCGGGAACAATCGCTTCTGATAAGACTCGCCATCCTGCCTTTTGCGCCGCTTCTTTTAGCGCAGGTCCGCCAAGGTCTTGATACTCACCTGCGCTGGCGCGATCCGAAATCGTGATGATGCCGACGGTTATCTGCATGGTTGTAGCGGCGTCTCTATGAGCGCCGTGATTTTTTGCTCCGGCGGTCATAGACCGCCGCTACATTACTTTTTGTCTTCTTGAGCAAACGCACATCTGAAATCTGCATCTTCTTATCGATGGCTTTGCACATGTCGTAAATCGTAAGCAACGCAACGGTCACGCCGACGAGGGCTTCCATTTCACGCCCGTTTGTGCAACGGTTTGCGCCGTGCATTTCACCTCTGCGCACTCATTCGACGTGACGATGTCGATCTTAACTTCACCTAGTGGCAGTGTATGGCAGAGCGGAATCAGTTGCGCGGTTTGCTTTGAAGCTTGAATACCAGCAATCCGCGCTGTGGCGAAAACATTCCCTTTCGCGATTTGATCGTTCGTAATTAACTCGATTGTCTCGCGTTGAAGCTGAATCTTTCCAGCTGCAACAGCTTTTCTGTTACTCATCGGCTTGCCCGAGACACCAACCATCTGTGCACGACCATCCGTACCGATGTGCGTGAGACGCTTCACAAATTAGCCACCAATAGCGACCATTTTTCGACCTGGCTTGTAGTGATTACGAAAGTCGTGCTGCTCAGGTTTTCGATCCACCACATCGACGAAGAATTCCTTTAGCTCTTCGTCACTCGCGCCAGCGCGCATCGGTTTCATAATGTCGAACTCCAGGTAACTGCCAAGGCATGGACGCAACTTGCCGTCGCAAGTGAGACGAAGTTTGTTGCAGCTCTCGCAGAAATGGAGGTTGGTCATTGCTCCGATAAAGCCAACTCGCTGCCGGCGTTCCGGGATCTGGTAATAAGTGGCTGGGCCGTTCGTCCTAAACTCAGTCTCAGGAATTAAACGGCCGTAACGCGATTCGATCATCCTCTTTGCCTCCTGGATCGGCATGAAGTTTTTATCGTCAAGCACCTCGGTGGTGCTTACTGGCATCATTTCGATAAAACGGAGAATCAAATCGCGCGGTGCTGCGAATTCTATCAACGGGATTAGCTGGTCCTCATTTCGTTCGCGCATCAGAACTGTGTTCAATTTGATCTGCTTGAAGCCTTCGGCGATGGCTGCGTGGATTCCACTGAGAACCTGTTCATGGAAATCGCGGCCGGTGATTTGCGAATAAACCGCTCGATCTAACGTATCGAGTGAAATATTAATCGATTCCACACCAACTGCACGCAAGGCGCTGGCAATTGTTTCGCCTGGGCCGATTTCACGAGCAAGCAGCGTTCCATTCGTCGACAGACCGATGCTTTTGATGCCTGGGATTTCGGGTATTCGCCTGATGAACTCCATCACGTCACGCCGGGTCAACGGTTCGCCCCCCGTAATTCGCACCGTGGAGACGCCCAATTCAGCTGCAATGCGAATAAGGCGCAGCGTTTCTTCAAAGGTCAGGATTTCCTCGCGTGGCAACCACTCTTGTAACTCCTGTGGCATGCAATAGGTGCAACGCTCATTGCAACGATCGGTGATCGACACGCGCAAGTAGGAAATCCTATGACCATAGCGATCTTGCATGCACAGGAACGTTACCGGCAGGGCGATGTTGAATCAAGAACCGCATGGTTTGACT
>QHRI01000062.1:1082-11661 GCA_003221375.1 Verrucomicrobiota bacterium | reverse complement strand
ACAGGAGAAATCGAGATTTCATGCGCGCTGTCCTAACGAGTCCGACTGCGCACTACAAGCAAAATCCACCGAGGCGTTGACACTGTGTTGACCGTACCACTGTCGTTTTTGATCATAACGGTTCGCTCATGTTCGCAACCATACGAGGGAGCGAATATGTCACGAGGGGCAAACACTAGATTATGAGTCCCCTGCTCTAACCGCTGAGCTACAGGCCCATTTGAATTACCGAGTGAAGCATAACACATCGCTGGTGACCAACCCTGAAAGCATTCGGGACTGCTCTAACTCCGAATTTTTGGTGAGCAAGCCGCTGAGCTACAGGCCCACCGCGCCCTTGCGGGGCGAACGTCTAACGTTCAGCAAAGATCGACTTTGCCTTTAACTATGATCCACGTGCTTCAAAAATCTCTGGCACGGCGGACCAGTTAAAATTTCGGATTGCGGATTTTGGATTGCGAGCTTGGGATGGAGCAGTGATCCGCGCAACCTTGAGCATCATCCAAATCGCAATCCTCAGCGTGCTGATCCTGGCGACACGCTGCGTGAATTATCAGGACGTTTTTGTCGCGGGAAACATCTATTTCACGGATGCCGATTGTTATGCGCGAATGACGCGCGTGCAGATGTGCTCGGAACATCCGGGATTGATCGTACGCCATCACGAGTTCGAGAACTTCCCGACAGGCACGACTCCGCATACAACTGCGCCGCTCGATTATCTCATTCTCGCGTTGTCGATTCTCCTAAAGCCATTCAGCGCACATCCGATCGACGTGGCCGGCGCGTTCATTTCGCCGTTGCTCGCGCTGTTCGGAGGCTTGTTTCTTTGGTGCTGGTCCGTGAAACTTCGCTATCGCTGGGTGATGCTAATTCTGTACGCGGTTAGCCCCATTCTCGTTCATGGAACGGAGCTCGGCAGGCCCGATCATCAATCGTTGCTGATCTTACTCGTGACGATTGCGATTTGTGCAGAATGGAGCCTTAGAGCAGATGGAACACGCGCGATTGAGGTCAACTCACGAAAGCTTTCGGAGTGGAGCGTCATAAGCGGAATTGCCTGGGGTTTGGCAATCTGGACTTCGGCTTATGAATCGCTTGTTCTACTTCTTCTTGTGCTGGTTGTGAAGTTGTTTGAAAACCCAAAAGCGATATTGGCCAAGTCTGGACGCGCCGGATTCCTTTGCTTCGCTCTCGTCATTGCGATTGCGCTTTTGATTGAGCGACGCATTCCTTCATTTTCGATTTTGTATTCGGACCCGCTGTTTCAAAACTGGGCGCGAACAATTGGCGAGCTTGCGCATGTCTCTCCGGCAAATCCAATCTGGTTGGACTGGACCGGTTATCTACTCTTCGTCACGCCGTTCCTCGTTTGGATTGGTGTAACCAAAAGCAAGCGTACGGCGCCGGTGTTTATTCTCGCGCTTCTCGTTGCCACTTATGTCCTAACAATTTGCCAGGCCCGTTGGGGATACTTCTTCGTACTAATCTTTGCTCTAGCGATGCCGTCTTTGCTCGAGCCGATCAAATCGCGAACTGCAGTTTGGATCGCATTTTTCTTATCGATCTTTCCGATGTTGCGCGATTGGGACGAAAAACTTTGGCCAAATGAAGCAGAGCTGGTTAACCGCGTCGCACAGCGCAATGAATCGGCGCAGCTGCGTGAACTGGCGCTGAGTTTGCGATCATCGGAGAATCATCCATTTCTTGCGCCGTGGTGGCTTTCTCCGGAGATCGCCTATTGGTCCGAGCAAACCGGCGTGGCGGGTAGCTCGCATGAAAGCCTGCCGGGAATTGAGGACAGTGCGCGCGCTTTTGTCAGCCAAGATTGGGAAACGGTCCGTAAACTTCTGGAAAATCACAAGGTCGCCTGGGTAATTGCCTACGATTCCGAGCGCACAGCGCAAAATTCGACGGAGATCTTGGGCGTGGCTGCGCCTCAAAAGCCGGTCTGCTTCGTGCTCGATAAGACACCATCCAAGGCACCACCGTTCCTGGTTTTGTCAGCTCAAAATGGAATCGCGAAACTTTACCGTGTAGTAGCACGATAAAAAATTGGTGATTACGACGAGAATCCGTTGACAGCCACCTCCGACTGCCACAATCTAACGGATGCTCAAAAGATTCGTCTCGCAAAAGCCGATGCCGCCCGTCAGAGAAGAACCGCGGTATTCGGGTAATGATGAAAATAATCATCCTGCGAATGGCGAAGAACCAATAACAACAACAATCATCGATAAACCAAAACCTATGGCAGATCACGGTGGCAAAGACATTCTCTCGAGCGATGTCGAAATCAAAGGCTCGATCAAGTTCCAAAAGGAACTTCTCATCGACGGGAAGGTCGAAGGGGAAATCAATTCCGACGGCGTCTTGACGATTGGTGAAAACGCGGACATCCGCGGCGAGGTAAAAACCAAATCGATCACCGTCTATGGCAAAGTGCACGGCAACATCACGGTAGCCGAGCGTTGCGAGCTAAAATCAAAATGCACATTGCAGGGAGATTTAAAAGCAGCGCGTCTTGTCATTGAAGAAGGAGCAACTTTTATCGGCAAATCCGAAGTCACCAGCGGCGCGATTTCCGCGAAGGCGGCTCCCGCCCGACCTGAAGTTGTGCGATCCAGCGAGCCGATTAAGGCAGCGTTTGGAGGGCGCTAATAAAGGGGAATCCAGGGGTTAGCGTCCGGTGGCCAGTCCGTCGCCTGCAAAAGTCAGTCTTGAATGTCCACACTGTGGCTTCAAGCAGATGGAGTATGCAGCGGCGAAGAGTTCGATTTGTCGCCAGTGCGGCCGCTATTTTTCTCCGTTTGCGCCGAAACCTGGTCTGAAGCTACGAGTCCGCGAGGAAGCGCCTGCTGCCGCCCCAACTAACTCCTCCATTCTCGGCAGATTTGAGGAGTTTTGGAAAAAGCAGCACAGCTCTATCATCGAGTGTTTTGACTGTAAACGGAAACAGCAGGTCTGTGGCACCGCTACTTCGACAATCTGCCCGTCATGCAGCGCACACATTGACCTGCGCGACTACAAAATCACGAGCGGTTTCAGTCGATCGATTCGAACACGCGGAGACGTCCATCTGACGGGTAAAGGCGATCTGGGCAGCAGCAGTGTCGTTTGCCGCTCCGCCTTAATTGAGGGCAGATTGCGTGGCAACCTGCATTGCGACGATACTGCCACGATCAACTTCGCAGGCAAAATTCCTGGCCGCATTAGCGCAAGGCGCGTCATCGTCGAGCGCAAAGCGGACATTCATTGCTTTCGACGGGTTCAGGCGGAAAGCATCGAGATCAAGGGAAGAATGTCGGGCGAAATCGTTGCCCAAACCGTGACGATTCAAAAAAAAGGCGCACTCGAAGGCGATGTCACAGCAAGAGCAATTTCAGTGGAAAAAGGCGGCATGTTTTCCGGTCAGCTTGTGATTGGGCGGGCTGATCTTACGCAGGGCGAATTGTTGCAGGAACAGAAGCCGGACATCGCGCGCGTTTCAGAGAGCGATTTTTCGGCGGTCGCCCAACGTCCTTTGCCAGCGACTTAGCAAAGACCTTCTCCATGCAAAGACTGCATCCGCGCAGTCCTTACGAGAAACTTGGCGGCTACGTGCACCTGCCGCGTTTAATCGACAAAGCCAGGCTTCATCGCAAAGGGCTGCTCAATGGCTACAACTACAAGACCGTCGGGTTCGATAAGCATCTTCTGGCGTTTCTGAAAATTGACGGCGACGCGTTTGAGGAAATCGCGAACAGACTGGATGAGGATGATGCAATTCTAAATTGGGTGCAGACAAATGGAATCCCGCATTCTTCGGAAGCAATCGAACAGTGGAACCAGGCGATGATTTCACGGCACCCCGATACAGCTGCAAAGAAGGCGCGCTTTCTCCACTTTCTGAAGGAGGCCGGCGGTCAAGGACGCAGGGATATTCGGACTTATTTCGATCTAATCGAGTTTGATGAAGGCCGATTAAAATAAGCCAAGAGTAAAACGCTTTTCTGGATAGTTCCCCTCACTCGTTGCCCTCTACGCTTACCTCTTAGCAAGAATCGCGTCTGCGTTTTCAAGCGTCTCTTTGCTTCCAATATCGAGCCATTTCCCTTTGACTTGGAATGTCTTTACAGGTTTACGCGTGTACAGCCATTGCACAAAACGGCCGGGCTGATCGGGGTTATTGCCGGCGGCGAGATATGTGGTCAAAAGAGAGAGGACGACAGGAGAATAGTAGTAAAGAGCAATCGCAGCGAGCGTTCCCCGCGGCTTCTGTGGTTTTTCTTCCAAGTGGGTGATGATTCCGTCGTCATTGATCAGAACGTTACCGTATTTTTTGATCGCTTCGGAATCCCCGACGTCATAGACACCGACCGTCGCTTCGGTTCCATTGGCGCAAGCCACAAATCCCTTGAGCGATTCGGTGAACAGGTTGTCGCCGGCAACAACTAACAAGCTGCTTTGCGCCAGATTTTCTTCCCTGACAACAAAATCGATATCTCCGATTGCGCCCAGTTTATCTTCGTCGCTCTTGGAGCCATCATTGACAATTTTGAATTTGAACTCTGGATGCCCGTTCCGGTAGTGCTCGCTCCAAGTTTGAAAGTCAGCCGCGAATTTGTCGTTCGCCACTACGTAAATCGTTTCCAGCCCGGGAACTCCTTCGAGGTTATCCACCACCCATTCGATAATCGGCTTCCCGCCGACCACCAGCAATGGCTTTGCCTTACTGAGCGTCAGTGGATAAAGCCGTGTTGCGTATCCCGCGGCGAGAATTAAAGCATTCATGGCATCAAGAAAGCAGAGCGAGCTGGGCGCGCTTCTTATTACTTCGATTTGGCAGCGCCTCCACTTAGAATTGCATTTTGAAGCCGAACCTGGATCGCCCTGATGCGGTGTGGATCGCTAATTTTGGCGCGCGTGGAACGGTCCACAACATAGAGAGTATCGATTGCTGCGCCGGCCTGTGTGTTAATGCGAGAAAGCGGAACGAGAAGATTTTCGCGGTCAAGGCAACTCAGGACATCATAAAGCAAGCCGAGCCGGTCCGATGCCTGAATCTCAATAAGCCCGTACACTGGATGGGTTTTGTTATCGATTGTAATACGGGTTGGAAATTCAATACCTGGCGCAACACGACCGGTTTGGCGTTTCGTCTTTTCGATTAACGGAAGGAAATCGAAGCTCTCATCTTCGAGTGCTCGACGCAAAGTTTGCTCTACCAGTGCGAAGTCCCGCTGGGATGTCACAGGACGTGCTTTCGTGTCGCACACCCGAAAAACAGCCAATACAACATTGTCGCCGCGAGGGAAGATATCAGCACTTAAAATATTCAATGGCACAACGGACAGTGAGCCAGCCAGCTTCGCCAATAAGCTTTCGCGCTCCCACGTGCAAAAGGTGACAACGCTGTGCCCCTGCTCCGGAAGCGCTTTCCATTGGATGGCTGCGGCAAGTGGAAACTCTCCGCGGTTCGTCCCAGGGAATCCGTCCTGTGGCGGACTGGAGACATTTTCAAGAAACATCCGGAATAGTTTCAGATGCTCAACAATCTCCGGGACATCGCTACCGCGAAAATAATTGTCCGGCATGAACTCAAAGTGCGCGTCAATCTCCGCTGCAAAATCGGAAGGAAGCCTTGCGGCTACCGAGCGCTGCAAACTTTCACGTTCGACCTTTGTTTGTTCATAGTAGGACTTTTGGTCCGCCAGGAAGCGAGAGGTTTCGTGAAACAATTCCCAAACCAGAGATTCTTTCCAATCCGACCACGCCTCCGCGCTTGTACCCTGGCCGTCCGCCAGCGTAAGCAGCATCAATGCGTTCAGGTTTTTCTGGTGTTTCACAATGTGGGCAAAGTCTGTGACCGTCGCCGGATCATCAAGATTTCTTTGCTGTGCAATCTGGGAAAGCGTGAGGTGATGATCGACGAGCAGGATGAGCGATTTGCGCTGTTCGGGAGATAACTGCAGACGCGCAGCGACGCGCTGGGCGAAGAGCGCGCTCGCTTCGGAATGCGGCCTGGCCCCAACGGCTTTGCCGCTATCGTGTAAGAGAAGCGCAAGGTAGAGAACGAACGGGTCCTCAAGTTGCTCAAAGATCTTACGATAAGCGACCAACTTCGGATTAGTCGTCTGCGCCAGGGCATCAAGTTTATCGATGCACACCAATGTATGCTCATCAGCCGTGTAACGATGGAGAAACTCATGCTGCACCAGGCAGGTGAGCTGTCCGAATTCAGGAATGTACCGGCCCAGAAAATCGACCCGATGCATCAATCGGAGGATACGACCCACTTTCCCCTTTTGTGACAGGATCGTTTTAAAGATTGCGCGTGGCCCGAGTGCATACTGATATGTCCGGGTAACGTGGCCGAGGCTTCTGCTCAACAGATCCTCTAATTCCGGACTCAGGTCCAAACCGCGTTCCTGCGCGAACTGAAATGCCCGCATCATTTGCTCGGGGTCTCGGAAAAGATCGCGCTGCGCTGGATGCAGCTGCTTGTTGCGAACAAAGAAACAATCTCCCACAGGAGTTTTGTCCGCTCGCACCAGCGGAAGAAAGCTAAACAGTGAGCGTGTCTTGCTTGTGACATATCCGCCTACAAACTGCTCGGTAATGCGTTCCGTGACTCGAAAGATATTTCGAGTGTGCTCGTAGTAATCCCGCATGAGCGTCTCACTCCGGAGTTGGCCGTTTGTTGAAGAATAATCGAGACGCTTTGCAATATCTTCCTGCAAATTAATGTGAAGTATGTCGGTCGCGCGCTCCGTCGCGTAATGCAGCGCGGTGCGCAACCGCAGGAGAAAATCGTAGGCTTTTTCGATCCGGCGCTGGTCGCTTTGGCTTAGCCAGTCTTTGCCGACAAGTTGGTTCGTGCTTAGCGAACCCTCTTTGAAATAGGTCATCCAGAGAAGGTTTTGGTAGTCGCGCAGGCCGCCGCAACCGTTCTTTAAGTTCGGCTCCTGCAGATAGACGCTGTCGCCGAATTTCTTGTGTCGCGCCGCCTGATCCCGCATGCGCATTTCCACATATTCCCGTTCGTATCCGCGGACGCACTTCGAGCGAAACTGACGCCTGAATTCGTGTGCCAGTTCTTCATCGCCCGCAAGGAATCGCGACTCCAGCATGGCGGTCTTTGTGCGCATATCGCGATTGGCCTCACCGATCGCTTCTTTGATCGAACGCGTGGAGTGCCCAACCTTGAAACCGCTGTCCCAAAGAAGATAGAGGACTTGTTTCACCATCTCTTCCAAGTGCGGCGAAATCTCCTTCGTCCCTTTGTGCAAAACCATCACATCGATGTCACTAAAGGGGTTGAGCTCACCTCGGCCATATCCACCAAGCGCGATCAACGCGAGTGGGACCCTGGCCGCGCCATTTCGGCGAGCAGCCGTTGCTGTCGCAGCATCGAAAACGTATTGCAATAAGACATCAACCAGCTCAGAGCGTCGCGCACAGATTTCGCGGCCACCACCACCGGCCTGGTGTTTCAGGCGCAGCCGATGTTCCTCAACCTTGAGAAACTTCTTGTAAAGGGGCAGGACTTCGGTTGGACGCCTGGCACCCGTAGCCGCGAGGCGCTTTGCGGCATGGGTCAAAACTTGTTCTAAGTGGCGGGATGTTCTCATCGCGAATTCGGATCGCCGTTCAATCTAAAATCGGATCTTCAAAATCCAAATCCATCTCAGATGGAGAAGGAGCAATCGCCATGACAGCCCTGCGTGCCCAAGCTCAGTATTTCAGGAATGAAACGACCGGTGTCGGCTCGAGTTGCTTAACGCCATGAAGAAATTCCAACTCAATCAGGAATTGCGCTTCCAGAAGGTTTCCCCCCGCCTTGCGAATGAGGACAGCCGCCGCGGCAGAAGTCCCTCCAGTCGCCAACAAGTCATCTACCAAAACGATTCGTTCCCCTACAGTAATGGCATCGATGTGCATCTCCATTTCCGCTTCGCCGTACTCGAGCGAGTAGCTGGCAATCTCAGTCTGGAAAGGCAGCTTCCCGCGCTTGCGAATCGGAACGAAACCGACACCGAGCTCATAGGCGACCGCCGATCCAAAGAGAAATCCGCGCGCATCGATGCCAACGATCTTGTCGATCTTTTTCCCTCTGCAACGATCCAAAAACAGGTCAATAGAGACATGAAACAAAACGGGATCGCTCAAGACCGGTGTAATATCTTTGAATACAATACCTTTCTTCGGAAAATCAGGCACATCGCGTACGGCGGCGCGCAGTCTTTCGAGTGTATCCAAGGCCATCCGCGCGAACGCTAGCGGACTGTTGCGAAACGTCAATCAGCGTCGCAACGGACGCAGCGGCCTTCCCTTTGCCTTAAGTCGGTCACTTTTGAAAAAGCCATCGACCCACCACTTACCACGCAATTTGCCTCGAAAAGCTAGCTGCCGGCCGCAGCCGTTTGGCATACAGCCGGCAGTCTAAAGTAACGGATAACCTGCGAGTCAACTGTGGATTATTGTACCTTATCGATATTGATCGTCGCGTTGTCGCCATTGGCGAGCGTTAGGGCCAATCCCCCGACTACAACTTGCACTGTGTCACCGGCATTGGCCGGGTACGTCACCTGATCGTTTAGAGGAGCGCCCGCAGCAATGAGCGCTGCCGTCGGGCCGATACCGGTACCGTTCACCTGGACTTGTGTCTCGGCCAACAGCGACAGAAGGGCTGTCCGTAGAGTGTAGGTTACTCTATAGACGCCGTCCTGATTGAGCGTAAAGGTCGTGCTATTCGTCTGGGTGATGGCAGTTCCCACTTGAAGCGCTGTCTGATTGAATGGCACGGGCCCGCCAGCACCGATCGTGACACTGCCACTGTTGAAGTTGAACAGGATGGCGGCCAACCCGCCTGCTGGAATTCCCCCGATAATCACGGTCTGGTGAATTGCCGGATCACCTATCCGGATGGTGTTGGACTCGTTAGCGACACCTACGTTGCCGATATAGATGTTATTATCGCCTGCGGTAAGCTCCGAGCCCGAGAAGTACCCCAGCGCAATGTTGTCATTCCCGGTGGTGTTTTGCCCAAGCGCACCAAGGCCGATGGCCACGTTACGGTTGCCCGCAGTGTTACTGAACAGCGCATCAAAACCAAAAGCGCTGTTGCTATTCCCGGTGGTATTGTTAAAGAGCGCTCCGCTACCGACAGCAGTATTTTCGTTACCCGTGGTACTGTTTTGCATGGCACGATCACCTACAGCTGTATTGTCGACGCCCGTCGTGTTAAAGAACAGCGCAAACGCTCCATCGGCCGTGTTTCTGGGCGCATTGTTAGACAAAAGCGCTCCAGCACCGGTGGCTGTATTTTCATTAGCGTTGTTGACCAGAAGTGTCGCAGCGCCGTCACCGGTGTTAAAACTACCGGTGGTGAGACTCAGGAGCGAATACAACCCAATCGCGTTATTATAAGTGCCAGAGATGAGGCTCAAAAGCGCTTTTTGACCCTCGGCCGTGTTGCCTCCAGCGTACCCACCGTCAGGCGGTGGGCTAACATCCGGAGCTTCCTGCGCCATCACGGATAATGCAAAACAGGCAAGCACTAGAGCATTCAACAGAACCGTTGTTATTTGGAATTTGTTAGGTGTTTTCATAGGGGTTGTGGAATATTTGCAAGCTTTTTCTGCCAAAAATCATTCTACTTTGTCAATGTAAAAATTAAAATGCCTCCTGCATATGGAAAGGGAGCCGATGTTCTCGAAGAAAGACAAAATAGCTACACGGGAGGTTGTTCGTGGAGACAATTGTATTTAAGTTTTTAATCCTTTAGCGGAGCCGTTCCGTTACTCGACCCTTGCAGGAATTGCCTGCTGTCCTTTGCCGTACCGAAATCGCAAAGGCAGACTGTGCGACTCGCGCTGCGAACCCTTGTCATCGCACTTACTGAGCCTAACGGCCCGGAGCGCAGATTGCCAAGCAGCTAGCTTGATCTTACAGTAGCTATCTTAGCGTGGATCGTGTTTTTCTCATCATTTCGACAATTTGTTTTCTTGCGGCAGTCGTCCGGACCGGCGTCGCTTTGCGCGCCGGGGTTTTTCGACCAGGAAGATTTAATTTTCTGGCGATCGGTCTGGGCTTTGTTTTCCAAACGGCGTTTTTGTCGGTCCGCGGTCATGAGCTGGGGCGTTGCCCGCTGACGAATTTGTTTGAAGTCTTTATCTTTCTTGCCTGGTCGGTCGCGCTGATCTACATGCTGGTCGGCCCGGCTTACCGCCTCTCACTTATGGGTGCGTTTACCGCCCCACTGGTTGTTGTGTTGCAGGGCTTTGCATTAATGGCGCCGATCGATGTTCGGCATCCAGTGAAGTTGCCCGCCAATCCTTCTTTGGAATTTCATGCATCGGTTTCGCTGATAGCCTTCGGCGCGTTCGCGCTAGCATGCGTCGCCGGGGTAATGTACCTCGTACAGGAACGCCAGCTCAAGACACATCATTTGCGTTCGATTTTTTATCATCTGCCGCCGCTCACGGACCTCTTTGCGGCAATCACCGGCTTGCTTTGGTGGGGCTTTGTTCTTTATACGGTTGGGATTGCCAGTGGCTTTTTCACGGGGCGACCTCTGCCACGCGTGCAAGTTGTG
>QHRI01000062.1:0-1071 GCA_003221375.1 Verrucomicrobiota bacterium | reverse complement strand
GCATTATTGGGTTTAGCGTGGCTCTGACGCTTCTCTGGGGAATTACTTTCTCGGCGCAAACGCACTCAGTCCCATGAACCTTTTCTGCGTAGGCTTGAGTCATCACACTGCGAACGTGGAAACGCGTGAACGTTTCGCCGGTGGCACAGGTGCGGGATGTACCCTTCGCGCGGCAGGGTGCGCGGAAGCATTGGTGCTCGCTACCTGTAATCGAGTGGAAGTCTATGGCGCGTCGGAGAAGCGTGTCTCGACGGATGAAATTGCTCAATGCTTATTGCAAAGCAGCGGGGTCAGTGATCGCGAGCACACAGCAGCCCCCCCATTTTATCGTTACGAAGCTGAAAGGTGCGTAGAACATCTATTTCGGGTGGCGTCCGGACTCGATTCGATGGTCGTGGGAGAGACGGAAATTCTTGGACAGACGAAGAAAGCTTATCAATCCGCACGCGCGTCTGGCGCGATCGGGCCCTGGCTTCACCGTCTCTTTCAACGCGCCTTTCGTGTAGCGAAACAAGTCCGCACGCATACCGAAATTACGCGTGGCTCGGTGTCAGTCGGCTCCGTCGCAGTTGATCTGGCGCAGAAAATCTTCGGTGAACTGTGTAATTGCAGAGTCTTGGTCTTAGGAGCCGGTGAAACGAGCGAACGCACGGCGCGCGCGCTAATCTCCCGTGGTGTAAGCAATCTGCGCGTGAGCAATCGCTCAAATCATCGAGCCCAGGAGTTGGCGGAACGCGTCGATGGCCAGGCCATCGCCTTCGACGAGTGGTCACGGCAATGCAGCGAGATTGATATCCTGATTACATCTACTTCGTCGGAAGCTCCATTGCTGACTCCCGTAAATTTGGGACCGATGTTGGCCGATCGTATTGACCGTCCGCTTTTCATCATCGATATCGCCGTTCCCCGCGACGTAGATCCCGCCGTGAACGAAATGGAAGGCGTATACCTTTACGACATCGATGCATTACGATCTGTCGCGGAGCAGTCGCTAGCGGTGCGCCGGCAACAGGTAGCTTCTGCCGAAGCGATCATCGCCGAACATGTCGCAGATTTCCTCGAGAAAGTTTC
>QHRI01000150.1 GCA_003221375.1 Verrucomicrobiota bacterium | reverse complement strand
GAGCTCTGGAAAGTGCGAGATTGGATTTCCAAACGCGATCCAGACTGGCGTGCGTCGCAGCCGCAGCCAACGCTTGGTGGAATAAAGGCGATCGCTACCAAGAATTACGCACGGCAAAATGGGAACGTTGGCAATTTGCGCGAGAGTTGAAGCGCCCGGCCGCAGCGGCGCGCCCTCGAGCAGGGATCGGACGCCGTCGCGAATCCCGCCTTCCGGGAAAAGCCCAACAACGTCTCCCTCTTTCAAGCGCTCGATTGCGGTGCGGATAGTTTTGCGATCTGCACGGTTTCGATCCACTGGGAACGCATCGATAGCCCACAACAGAAATCCCATGACTGGAGGCCGAAAAAATTCCGCCATCGTCATCCAGTCAATTTTTCGTCCGATTACCAATGAAATGATGAACGGGTCGAAATGGCTGATGTGATTGGCTGCCACTAGAAATCCATCGCTGCGATTTGCACTCTCGCGCCGAAGTACCCGAACACGCGTGATACAGCCAAACAGCAGCCTGACCAACAGCTTCGCTGTGCGATAGGCGAACATGTGAAATTGCGAACGCATTGAGACAATGGCGGAGTTGTGGGAATGATCATCGAGCGCGCGAATGAAGCAAACTGGTTTAGCGATTGAATCTTGAAGGAGCTACGGCTTCCTGGACCTGGAGACGACATGAACGCTGAGAAGCCGTCATTCCTTGCTGGCGGTTGATTTCCGCAAGACTTTTTTTGTTCTCAATGCAGTGTGCTTGCGGAGGATGATGGGGTTTCAATGAGCACGATTGAGCCGGTAACCGCCGGGCAAAACGGCGCAGTCGCATTTGCGACGACCCATTGGAGCATAGTACTCACCGCGCAAAGTGAGTTACCAGCGGCACGCGAGGCTCTTGAAAAACTTTGCCGCACGTATTGGCGGCCGCTTTACGCCTTCGTGCGACACCAAGGCTACAAGCATGAGGAAGCGGAAGATCTTACCCAGGGTTTCTTTGCGGTTCTCCTGGAGAGGAGGGGCTTGGACACGCTCCGAAAGGAGAGGGGACGGTTGCGTTCTTTTCTGCTGGTGTCGCTCAAACATTTTCTGACAGATCAGCATCGTCGGGCGCTGAGAATCAAGCGAGGGAAAGGACAACCACTCATTCCGTTGGAGGAGTTTCGCCATGCGGAGGTCGATATTGAACCATCGGATGCGTCGACTGCCGAGCGGATTTATGAGCGTCGCTGGGCCTCGACTCTTTTGGACCGCGTGTTTGCACAATTAAAAGATGACTACTGCAAGGCAGGCAATGCAGAGTTGTTTGATTATTTGAAACAATTACTACCGGACGGACAGGAAGCGCCGTCGCAGGCAGATGTAGCAGCGAAAATAGGGATGACCCAGAATGCGATCAAACAGGCGTTTCGTCGATTTCGTTGCCGTTATCAATCCTTGTTGCGAGAAGAGATTGCTCAAACGGTAGCAATGCCAAAGGATGTCGAAGATGAACTGCGGCATTTGATATCCGTGTTTCGAGCGTAAAGGCCGTTCGTAAATGGCGCGCATACTGAGAATTTGCGAAAACTGCGGGGCAGAAATCTTCCCCGACGAGCAGGAAGGACTCTGCGTGGCCTGCCTGTTGGAGACGAGCCTTGGAACGATCCACGAATCAGCTGTAGCAGGCAACGACTGCCGCCCGCCGGAGATGGCGGAGGAATTGGGCGACTATGAGTTGCTTGAAGAAATCGGTCGCGGCGGCCAGGGCTTAGTCTATCGGGCGCGTCAGAAAAGCCTTAACCGCCTCGTGGCACTAAAGGTGATTGGGCTCGGACGTTGGGCCACCAAAGCGCACATCAAACGGTTTCGTCTGGAGGCTGAAGCGGCAGCGAGCTTGGACCACCCGTACATCGTTCCGATTCATGAGATCGGGGAAAGCGATGGTTCCTGCTATTTTAGTATGCAACTCATCGAAGGCCGACGACTCGATGAAACAATCAGGCATGAGCCAATGTCGACTCGATGTGCAGCGGAACTCATCATCAAGCTGGCGCACACAGTTCATTATGCTCATAAGCGAGGGATCTTGCATCGAGATATTAAGCCGGGGAACATCTTGATCGATGCGGACGGCGAACCGCATCTGACCGATTTTGGTCTGGCAAGGCTCGTTGAGAGGGAAAGCACCATTACCGGCGCCATGGTAGAAGCGCTTGGTACGCCAAGTTACATGGCGCCCGAACAGGCTACTGGCGACGCTGCGCAGTTCACCAGTGCCACCGATGTTTATGGACTCGGCTCAGTCTTGTACCACTTGCTGACCGGTCAGCCTCCCTTTGTTAGTGCAACAATTTACGAGACTGTTCGGCTGGCTTTGGAAACTGAGCCGCGGCGACCTCGCCTGTTAAATCCGAAGGTAGATCGCGACCTGTCCACAATCTGTTTGAAATCCATCGAGAAAGTTCCGCAGCGTCGCTATGCTTCCGCGCTCGACCTTGCAGAAGACCTTGAACGCTGGCTCAGGCATGAACCGATTCACGCCCGACCCAGTGGAGTTCTCACACGCTGGAAAAAATGGGTGCAGCGAGAACCGCTTGCTACGGCGTTGATAGCATCGTTGTTCGCCCTGGCAACGGCGATTGGCTGGAACGTTTGGAACAGCGAACTAATCACCGGTTCGAGGACAACCGGCATTGCAGTCCTTCCGTTTGAAAGTTTGAGCAACGACAGGGAGGACGCATTTTTTGCTGATGGCGTCCAGGACGATCTCCTGACCAAGCTGGCGAAAATTGCCGATCTCAAGGTCATCAGTCGGACCAGCGTGATGCAATATCGAGGCAGGCGCAATGCGCGTGAGATTGGAGACGCGCTACGCATCTCTCACGTGCTGGAGGGCAGCGTGCGTAAGACCGGCGCATGGCTTCATATCAATGTGCAGTTAATCGATGCCCGTTCCGATTCGCACGTTTGGGCGGAACAATATGATCGCGATCTTAAAGACGTATTTCTCATCCAAAGCGAGATCGCGCAGAAAGTTGCCGAGCAGCTTCACGCAAAAATTTCGCCGACTGAGAAATTGGCGATTGAGCGACCGCCGACGACCGATCTCACTGCTTTCGATCTTTACAACCGGGCCAGAAATCTTCTTTCGATGACGAGTTTTAGCAGTGCCAAAGCGAATTTGCTGCAAGCGGCTGACCTGTTGCACCAGGCTGTCACGCATGATCCATCGTTCTTTCAGGCATATTGCCAACTCGCTTACGCCAATGACCTCCTGCACTCTCTTGGATTCGACCATACACCCACACGCTTGGCATTAGCAG
>QHRI01000149.1 GCA_003221375.1 Verrucomicrobiota bacterium | reverse complement strand
TTACGGGCGCCTAACGAAAAAATTCTGAGTATTAAACTTTGGTTTGGTCAGTGGAGAGGTAGTGGCAACAGCCATTGCCTCTCTTGCTTTTGGAGAGAGGGTTTGTCCTCCTCGTTTCGGCAATTTGCACGCAGCACCCACGAAGGTGTAGGTTCAGTTGTGAAGACCTCGATATCTTCAAGCGTTGCAATTCTCGTCGTAACCAGCTGGTTTGCCGGAGCGGTGCTAGCCGACCCCAAGGTCGAGCAAGCTCCGAAACGCAAGCAGAAAGTTGAAGACCGGACGGTTTTCGTCACAGGTTCGCTTATACCGCAACGCGTCAAACTGCAACCGATCGGCACGAAGACGGTCTCGCCGGTTCGAATCATCGATCGCCACGAAATCGACTGGATCGGGCGGCAGACGACGCCAGGCGCTTTCATTAACGATCCCTCGGTGCGGGTAATCGGTCACTGATCTCCAGGCGCTAAGCAGGTAACGGCCGGAGCGCGTGTGCAATTAAAACTTTAGCCGCCGGGACCGGACGCCTTCTCTTTGGCAGCGACTTTAGCTGGCGGCGCCTCGATCGGGTGCTGGCCCTTGGTTTTGAGAGATTCGTTTAAGGCGGGCAGATCCTTGGCAAGTAATTGATCGAACTCTTTTGTCACGTCACTCAATTCCCGCTTTAACGCATCGATATATGTCATCTGATAACCGCCTGGTTTCCCTTCGTAACTGAGAATCGCTCCGTAAAGCTGGTCGGTGTGCTCTCGCAATCGCTCCTCACCCGTGATTGCTCCTCCTTCAGTCGTTGCGACAATTTTCTTGCGGACCGAATCAACCTTGCCGTCGCTTCGTCAAAGAGCGCATGGATCTTCATCGCAGCGTCGAACTGTACTTTGCGATCCGCAGCGCTGAATTTCGCCCGCCGATCGAGGCCAATCGTTAACTTCGTTTCTGAAGCTTTGCCGGCCTTGGTGAGGCGCACAGTGTACACGCCTGGCACAAGGCGCGGTCCTCGCACTCCCGCAAAGGCAATCTGCGCAGCCGGTGGCACGCGCGGTGGTTTCACACGCATCGTCCAGGTCACGCGATTCAGGCCAGGACGTTTGCTTGCCGGCAAATCATCGACAACACGGCCCGCGGAATCCACAACTTCCAGCTTCAGTTTTCCAAACAGATGCCGTTCGCGCTGATAGTAATTGATTACGGCAGCGTCAGGCGGATTATCGCCAACAAAAACCGCGTCGCCATTGGCCCATCCGCCTGAACCTTCGATCCGTTGTTGCACCGGACGCGCTGAAACGAACGCGACTTCCTGCTTCAACAAATCCGGCGTTAACGCGCGCAACGGAGTGATATCATCAATGATCCATATCCCGCGTCCGTGCGTTGCAAGAACCAGATCGTTATCGCGCCGCTGGATTGCCAGGTCTCGAACGGCAACTGCAGGAAAATGGTTGCCTTTAAATTGTGCCCAGTTTTTTCCGCCATCGATGGAGACCCAAAGTCCAAACTCCGTCCCGAGAAAGAGCAGATCTGGTTTGACCAAATCTTCCTTGATCACATGAGCATATCCGCGAACGTCTTTGGCCTCCTGAGCGTTTACGAGCGGTGTCCAGGTCCTGCCGTAATCCGTTGTTTTAAACACATACGGCGTCATGTCGCCGAAGGTATGTCGATCAAACGCGGCGTAAGCCGTGCCGGCGTTGAAGTTACTCGCCTGCACCCAGCTCACCCATGAATTCTTCGGCAAACCGGGAACATTCCCGACGACATTGGTCCACGTTTTGCCGCCGTCACGAGTGAGTTGAAGATTGCCATCATCCGTGCCGACCCAGATCAGCGATTTGTCCTTGGGCGATTCACTGATCGAGTAAATCGTGGTGTGCATTTCCGCAGAGGAATTGTCCACCGTAACACCGCCTGATTGCTCCTGTTTCTGTTTTTCCGAATCGTTGGTTGTCAGGTCCGGTGAAATCCGCTCCCACGTCTGGCCGTGGTCGCGCGAGCGAAATAGAAACTGAGCGCCGATATAAATTGTCCCCTTTTCGTTAGGTGACAACGCGATCGGCGTATTCCAGTTGAACCGGAGTTTTTCCTTATAATTCGGCCGCGGCTTGATGTTGCGAGCTTCGTGGGTGTTGCGATTGACTCTGCCGATCTCGCCACCTTGATATTCGGCATAGATATAATCGGGATCCGCGGGATCCGGAAACATCCAGAAGCCATCGCCATTGTACATGTTTTCCCACTGCGCATTAGTAACGCCGCCGGGATACTGCGATTCGCCCACGAAAGAGCTGTTGTCCTGTAAACCGCCGTAAACGCGGTAGGGATCCTTGTCATCCACACTCACGTGATAGAACTGGGAGACCGGGAGGTTTTCTGCTTTCCACCATTTCGAGCCACCGTTGTATGAATACCACATGCCGCCATCGTCACCCGAGAACACGATCTGCGTGTTAGTTGGATCGATCCAAACATCGTGCACGTCTCCATGCATTCCCCCGAATCCACCGATCACCGCGAAACTTTTGCCTGCATCCTCGCTCACAATCATCGAGCCATCAGTCTTAAAAACGCGGTTTGGATTTTTTGGATCGACAACCAAGTGCGCGAAGTAGAAGGGCCGCCAGACCATCCACTGGCTCTTATCTCGTTTGTCCCAGGTCGCGCCGCCATCGTCGGAGACAAAGAGCGCGCTTTCGGGTGATTCGACAAACGCGTAAACGCGCTTGGGATCCGAAGGTGCGATTGCCACTGCAAGCCGCCCGTACGGTTTCTTCGGGAAACCCTTATTCGCCTCCGGCGTAATCTCCGTCCACGTGCTGCCGCCGTCCGTAGAACGAAATAATCCGCTGGCCGAAGGCGTCGTAGGATTTTCGCCACCTGACCGATACTCCCAGCCTTTGCGCCGGAAATCCCACATCGCTGCGAACATGATGTTCGGATCTGCCGGATCGATCGCGACATCGGTACATCCGGTGGAAAGATTCGCTCCTTTGAGGACTTGGTTCCATGTTTTGCCGCTATCAGTGGTTTTGTAGAGACCGCGATCGGGCGAATCGCTCCAGAGTGCGCCAGGGACTGCGGCAAAGATCGTTTCGCCGTTGTTGGGACTCACCGCGATCTTTGCAATACGCTCGGATTTTTCCAGACCAGTGTGTGTCCATGTTTCGCCGCCGTCGGTTGATTTGTACATTCCGTTGCCAATCGAAACGCTATTGCGCGTCCACGATTCCCCTGTTCCGACCCAGACATTTTTCGAATTTTTTGGATCAAGCGCTATCGCCCCGATCGATTGCACGGGTTGTTCGTCGAAGACCGGTCGATATCGGGTGCCGCTATCATCGGATTTCCAGACACCGCCACTGGCTGCGCCGACAAACAACGTAATCTTGCCGGATGGCTCGCGCGTCCCCGCGATGGCGGAGATGCGTCCGCTCATTGTTGCCGAGCCTATGTTCCGCGCGCCCAGCCCCGAGATGGTTGCCGAGTTGAATTGCGCTTCCGCCGCGCTACCAGGAATCGCGGAAAGAAGCAGCAGTAAAAGCGATGCCAGGACGCCTCGAAGAGCCTGTGCGGAGCATGAATCCTCGCGTCGGCTTTGGTAATTCAACGTTCTCATCTTTTGATCAGTGCTGTGATTGCGGCAAAGGTATTTGGCCGGGGAAATGAAATATCGTGTCATCCACCGGCACATTGGCTTCGACCTTGTCGATAATAATCCTTTGTTTGTCAGGTCCGCCCTTGCGCCCGAAGTCGATCGACGTTGGAACGAATACGCCTCCGGCTTTTTCGTAATCGCCAAGATCTGTCTCTATTTCTTCGTATGCGCCGTGTCTTGTTCGTTGCGTTAAGACACGAATCTCGAGAAAGTGATCCGGGTCTAGATAGACGAAACTCACGTCCCCGTTCTTCCGCGTCACTTTCAGCTTGGGTGCTGGGGTCCCATCGACGTCTTCGGTTCCGAGATATTCGACCGTGTTTCCTTTCGCTTGCCAATCTACCAATGGCCCATCCATCTCCGCGTCTTCCACGAGCGCTTTGACATCATCGGCCGACATTCGTTCGGGATCTCTGCGTCCAAAGAATGGTGAGACTTTCCATCCTTCCTTGCCGTCATACGCCTCAATCTGGGTCATTCCCTGGAGCGAGGCTTCACTGCGAACTTCCTCCGGCCGCTTTTTGACTTGCATGAAGGACAATTGAATTTGCCGCCGCCTTTTGCTTCGATGTTTTTGGCAACCAACTGATCTGCGGTTGGCTCACTTTTCTCCTGAGCGAACGTTACCGACGCGATGAGGACCACAGAAATGAAAGGGATTAGAAAACGCAGAGACATATCAATTTTTATTGGATGAAAGCGAGAGACCGCAGCGCCATCGATATACAAAGGGAGAGGCAACGCAAGGTTTTCCCATAGGACTTCTTTCAGAGAATATGAGCCAAAAGGCTGATTTGGATTCAAAAATCATTAGCTAGCGAGGATTGCTATCGTCATTTGGTTATTCGTCATTCCTTCGCCATTCGTCATTTCCCTGACACGATCCAACCGTCGCGCAGTTGGATGACGCGCTTACCATACGACGCATTCTTCTCCGAGTGCGTCACCTGCACGATTGTCATGCCCTGTTCGTTCAGCTTGCAGAAGAGCTCCATGATCTCTTCGCCCTGGTTGGAGTGCAGGTTGCCGGTGGGTTCGTCAGCGAGCAGAAGTTTTGGTTCGGCGATAATCGCTCGCGCAACACCTACTAATTGCTGTTGGCCGCCGGAAAGCTGACTCGGATACAAATCCTTTTTGCCGACGATTTGGAAGCGATCGAGCATGTCGGCCACCATCGCGGCACGTTCGCTCTTTTTGTAGTGGCGATAGGACAGTGGGATATCGAGATTTTCGTAAACTGTGAGGTCATCGAGCAGGTGATACTGCTGAAACACAAATCCGATCTGCTCGTTTCGCAACGTGGCACGCTCCTTCGGTTTCAAATGATGCACCGCGGTTTCGCCCAAGAAATATTCGCCGCGCCAGCCGTGATCGTGCATGCCCAGGATGTGCAAGAGCGTCGATTTACCCGCGCCGGAAGGTCCCATGACGGAGACAAAATCGCCTTCCCCGACTTCCAGATTGATGTCGCGCAGGACGTA
>QHRI01000148.1 GCA_003221375.1 Verrucomicrobiota bacterium | reverse complement strand
GGATGGGCATCCGCGTAGGCTTTCTTTAGCCGCTCGGTTGTCACGTGGGTGTAGATCTGCGTCGTCGAAAGGCTGGCGTGCCCGAGCAACGCCTGGACACTGCGGAGGTCAGCGCCGCGGTCGAGCATATGAGTCGCGAAACTGTGGCGCAGCTTGTGTGGGCTGATTGAAATTGGAATTGATGTGTACCGAACATAGCGTTTTAAAACGAGCCAGATCGAACGCGGGGATATTCGCCTGCGCGCCTTGTTAATGAATAACGGTCCAGAATGCACGTTTGCCGCGGCGCGGTACCGCGAGATTGCCTCGAGCGCGGGCAAGCCCACGGGACACACACGCTCCTTGCGGCCTTTGCCGAATACGCGGACAGACTCCGTGTAAGGATCCGCGTTAGCCACATCGAGCGCAGCTAGTTCGCTCAGCCGCAAGCCGCTGCTGTAGAACAATTCCATAATCGCGACATCGCGCAGGGGCATCCACGTCGGCGCAGACCTGCTTTTCGTCTCGCGTGTTGGGGCTGCAAGAAGTTCTTCGACCTGCTGACGCGTGAGGACTAATGGAAGCTTCTTTTCGAGTTTCGGCAGTTGCACTTCACGCACAGGATTTGCGCGCAGTCCTTTTCGGGCTGTCAGAAACTGGTAGAAGGTGCGTAGAGCTGAGAATTGCAATCGCACGTAGGAACGCGCCTGGCCGCGTTTTGCAATTGCAAATAAGTAATCGCGAAAATCGTCTCCCCGGCATCTTTTCCACGGCGTTTGGTTTTCAGCACGAAAAGCCATCAACGCCTGGCGATATGCCTTTAAGGTGCGAGGCGAAGCATTTCGCTCGTTTGTGAGATACTGCAGGAACTCCTCAGCAAGAGGATCTCTTTTGTCGTGAGCGCGGGCACCTTTTGTCATGTCGAGCAGCGGTAGGGCGGGGAGTCCCCTGCACGCCGCGGGATGCGACGCGCCGAGGGGCCGGCGCGCACGGAGTGATGCGCCCTACCGGTCAAAAGCGAGGAAGTCACTCGGGTTTTTCCACCACGTAACGGAGATCTTCCGCGGTGGCGTGGCCACGGAATTGACTTTTGAAAATTGGCGGCGGATTCGTGGATATCAGTTGGTAGCCCTTTAAAACAAACTCAGGATAAACTCCATTACTCGCAGGTTCATAAACCTTGTCGCCGCTAAAATAGCCATAGAGTTTGTATTCGTAGTTATTATCGCTGCCGAAATCGAGACGCTCGCGATCAGGAGCAAGCTTTTGCTTTTCGTTCAACATCACTAATTCTGCCGTGCTCCAGGGTTGACCCGGGCGGCGGATATAACCCCAGAACTTGTAATCGACTTTGAAATAGCGCCGTCCGATAAAATAATCCCCGGCCGGTTCGGCTGCGATATTCTGCACCATTTCAAGCCTGGCTTGTTGAATTCCTTGAGGAACAGTCTCGCAGGCGCCAAGAAAAAACGCGCCAAGCAAGAGATTGCCTGCGAGCAAAAAGCGAGTGACGCGTCTCATTCCTTCAGGTGCACATCTTTTATAGCAGCTTTCCGCTCGGCGCAAACCAATGAGTTTCTTAAGAATTGCGCTGATACGGCCGACTCGCTACCTTCCCGGCTATTATGATCGAACTGGAAGTGTATGCGCGGGGTTTACGCGACCTGAACAAAATTCTGGAGCTCGATCTTCAACTCGAACCCATCGCAGGTCTCCATTACAAGATCGATACAAATCACGATCTTGTATATTTCGAGTTTGACCGGCCGGCACTGAGCTTGCGTGAGATTCGGGCGATTTTTCTCAAGCTCGGACTGGAACCTCTGTTTATCGGCGCGATTCCACCAGAGCTTCGGCCCAGAACAAAAACAGAGCCGTTAGACGTCTAAGACCAACACCGATTCGTTTCGGTCGCCGCGTGAGCAGCGGTCACGAAGTGAACGAGGAATGGTGATCGGACAATTGTAGAATACCATTGTGGCTTTACTATCCTCCGATCATTAGTTTCTGATCACAGCACTCACGATGGTTCAATTTTTTAACGCTTTGGGGGCGCCGCTGCTCTCGTTTTTCCAATATCTGGGCGAAGTCGTGTTACTAGCAGCCGATACCTTTCGATCTATTTTCACGCACAAGCTCCGCTGGAAATTATTTCTCAATCAAGTCGTCGAGGTCGGTTTGCTTTCGCAGCTCGTCGTCGTGATCACTGGTGGATTTACTGGCGCGGTCTTCTCAGCACAGACGTTTTTTCAATTTAACAAGTTGGGAATGGGCTCCGCCGTGGGAGCGGTGGTTTCAGTTTCGCTATGCCGTGAGTTGGCGCCCGTCTTGACCGCGTTAATGGTGGCTGGACGCGTCGGCGCAGCAATGTCAGCTGAGATCGGCACGATGAAAGTAACAGAGCAAATCGATGCGTTGCGAGCGCTTGCGGTTTATCCGGTTGATTATTTGGTCGTGCCGCGCGCTCTTGCCATGATGGTATCAATGCCGCTGCTGGTCGCGGAGTGCATATTCGTCGGCATCGTTGCTGGCTATTTCGTTGCGATTTTCATGCTCGACGTTAATGGCACTTACTACATGGCAAACATGGTGCGCTGGACACGCAGTCGCGACATCATTATGGGTCTGTCAAAAGCGTTTTGTTTCGGAATACTCATCGTATTCATTAGTTGCCACAAGGGATTGACCGCCCGCGAAGGCGCGGTCGGCGTCGGCCGGGCCACGACTGAGGCGGTGGTGAACGCTTCGCTCGCGGTTCTGGTTTGCAATTTTTTCCTGACCATGTTGTTCAACATCATTTACCCGGCGGGATATCAGTAATATTAGATAGTTGAGAGTTGCCAGTTGAGAGTTGAGAGTTTGTGCGTTGCGATGATTGAAGCGCCGCCATCTCCCAAGTCCTCCATTAAGCCTCGTTTGGTTTCGAGCAAGTCTTCGCCAATGATTGCCGTTCGGGCGTTGGCGAAAACGATAGGACAGCAGGAAATTCTGCGTGGCATAGACCTGGAAGTCGCAACTGGCGAAACCCTCGCCATCATTGGACGCAGCGGCGGCGGCAAAAGCGTCTTACTCAAACATCTCGTCGGATTGATGCAGCCCAGTGAAGGCGAGATTTGGATCCAGGGTCAAAACATTATCGGGATGAGCGAACGCCAGCTCGGGGAAATCCGCAAAAAGATCGGCATCCTCTTCCAAAGCGGCGCACTTTTTGATTCGATGACTGTAGAAGAAAATATCGCCTTTCCGTTGCGCGAAGCGAGTTGGACTCGCGCGCTCCATTATTCGTCGCCCCTCCTGCGTATTGTATGATGAGCCTACCTCCGGACTCGATCCGGTCGTCGCGGACAGTATCAATCGATTGATTCGCCGGTTGCAACACCGGTTTGGAATGACCAGCATTGTCGTAACCCACGATATGAAAAATGCATTCGACGTTGCCGACCGAATTGCTTACTTGCATGAGGGCCGAATTTATTTTCATGGAACTTCAGCCGAACTCCAGCAGTCGACCGATCGGCTGATCCAGGATTTCCTACTCGGGCGTTCCGAGGGGCACCGGGGGAACCGAGTTGAGAGTTAAGGGTTGAAATGTGAGAGTCGAAGACTGATGAATCGGCACGAGCGAGGTCTGGAATTTAAGGTCGGCGTTTTCGTTTTTGTGGGATTGGTGATGCTAGGCGCTCTGGTTGTGCAATTCGGCAGGCTGGGAGAGGGATTCAAAACCTATTATACTCTCACCGTTCGCTTCAATGATGCGAGCGGGCTCTTGAAGGGCACCGATGTCTTGCTCTCCGGCGCGAGAATTGGGAAGGTCGCCGATGCTCCGCGGCTGGTTCGCGAAGGTAGTGGTATCGCTGTACCGCTGAAAATTTATGATTACATTAAGATCCCTGAGGGCACCAAATTCACGGTCGGAAGCTCGGGTCTGCTGGGCGATCGGTTTGTAAATGTAATGATGCCCTCTGGACAGCCAAAGGCATATCTCCCGCCGAATGCATATATCAGCGGTGCGCGCGAAACCGGGATTGATGATCTCACCCGCGAAGGTGGCGCGCTCGTGAACGATCTCCGCAGTACGGTTCAAAAAGTCGACACGACTATGACCAAGCTGAATCAGGAAACTCTTTCGTCCGAGAACATGCAAAACCTGAAGGCGAGCATGGAGCATCTAAACCAGGCCACCAGTGCTTTGGCAGAATCCTCTAAGAAGTTGGATGGAGTCGTCGAACAGGCGGGTTCCACAATGACTTCCGCAAAACAAGCGGCTGACAATTTGCAAAACGCGATCGATGACACGCGCAAGCTGCTTCGCAGCGCCACACAAGGCAAAGGCTTGGTGGCGACTCTTCTGAACAACCAACAGTTGGCTAACGACCTGCACGCGCTGATCAGCAACTTGAGAGCTCATGGTGTTTTGTTTTACCGCGACAGTGCTGCAAGTAGTCAAACGAAACCCCAGGAACAAACGAAACCAGCTCGCCAAAGTCGAGGTCGTTGACGAAATGGAGGGCTAGCTCCGGGAGCCCGCCGCGCGTGACCTCCGACATTGGACGTCGCGGAGCTCGCCCCTCCATCGTTTTCAGATTGTAGGGAGCAATCGCCTTAGCACTTCCTCCTCGCTCAGGTCATCAATCCGAATCACTTTGTCGCGCGACCTCTCACCGTGCTCCAGTATGATTGCGCTCTGAGGAATGCTCAATCTTTCCGCCAGGAATCTCCGCAACGCGGCGTTCGCTTTTCCATCTACCGCTGGCGCCCGCAGCTTGATCTTGATCGCGCTGTTATACTCGCCCGAGACCTTATCAATTTTTGCGTTAGGAATGATGTGAACGCGTAGAATTGGCATCGATTAACCAAGATGATCGCGATTCGCGTGTATTGGAATCCCGCCGAGGCTGCGTTGGAAAAATCCCTCCTCGATAACTACGAAGTTGCCTGCGCTCTTTTTTATGAAAACGCGAATCTTTATGGTCGTGCACCAATGGCAATGCCAATCCGTTTGGTCGTCCGTGATGATCAAGCCGATTGGGCGATATGCATTCTGAACGGCAATTTTGAAGCAGCTGCAG
>QHRI01000061.1 GCA_003221375.1 Verrucomicrobiota bacterium | reverse complement strand
CGCGCTGTGGCCCTCGGAATTTGTGCGGGTCCGTTTCATCCTGGACACACTTAGGAACGCGACACTTGTTCCGTCGCAGGCCGTACAGGTTAGCCAGAGTGGGCCGTTCGTCTTTGTGGTGAAACCCGACAACACTGTCGATCTTCGTCCGGTGAAGCCCGGCCAACGGCAGGAGGGCGAGCTTACCGTAATCGAGAACGGTGTGAAACCCGATGAGACCGTGGTGGTAACCGGCCAGCTTGCGCTTGCGCCAGGAGCGAAAGTGGCGCCCCAGCCGTACATGCCTCAAAACTCCGGTAACTCGGAGCAGTCCGGCGCTTCAAGGAGCGCCATGTGACATGAACGACGCCGAGGAACATGACGGCGAACGGGAGGTAAGAGATAAGGATCGTCCTAGACCGAGATCGTTTGCCGAGCGGCACCCAGCCCCTGCGGCAAAGTTAGTGCCAGTTGAAGGCTCGGGACTCTCCGGGCCATTTATTCGCCGGCCGGTAATGACCGTGCTGCTGACGCTGTCCGTGATTGTCGCTGGTCTGGCGACGTACGGAAAGCTCGCTGTCAACGATCTGCCCGCAGTCGATTATCCTGTCATTCAAGTTAGCTGTTCCTACCCTGGCGCAGACCCTACGACGATGGCCAATAACATCGCCACGCCGCTGGAGAAACAATTTTTGCAAATTCCCGGGCTCGACATCATCACCAGTAACAGCACCCAGAGCAACACACAGTTCACATTGCAGTTTGTCTTGAGCAAAAGCATCGTCGACGCCGCGACCGATGTGCAGGCGGCAATTCAACGCGCCACCGGAAAATTGCCACTTGATCTGCCTAGTCCGCCTACGTTCACCAAAACGAACCCGAACGATCAAGCCGTTTACTTGTTAGGCCTGATGTCCGACACGTTGACGGACTGGGATCTGTATAAGTACGCATCCACCGTCGTGGCGCAGCGCGTTAACATCCTCCCAGGAGTCTCACAGGTGAATATTTACGGCGTGCAAGGCGCGATTCGCGTCAAGGCAGATCCCTCCGCACTGGCTGTGCGCGGCCTGACGATGGACGATCTGGCGAGCGGGATTAAATCGGGCACTGTCTATTCTGGCGCAGGGCAATTTGACGGCGCGCATCGCACTTTCGTGCTGCAACCCAATGGACAGATCGACAAGGCCGAAGGCTATCGCGAGCTGATCGTCGCACGCAACCCCAAACGCAGTGGAAGTTGCCAATTCAGTGAAGGCGCTCTTCCCTGAGTTGCGCGCGAGCCTGCCCGGTTCAATCAAATTCACTCCGGTGTTCGACCGGTCACAAACCATCGTCAATTCCGCGGATGAAGTGAAATGGACGCTCATCATCGCATTCGTACTCGTGGTCGCAGTCATCTACGTTTTTCTCGGCCGCGCTACAGATACTCTCATCCCGGCCGTGGCGCTGCCGATGTCACTGCTGCTCACCGTCGCGGTGATGTACATGCTCAATTTCTCCATCAACAATCTCACGTTGCTGGCGCTGACACTGGCCATCGGTTTCCTCGTCGATGATGCCATTGTGTTTTTGGAAAATGTGGTGCGCCGCGCCGAGCACGGTGAGTCGATTCCGAAGGCTACATTCAATAGCGCCGGGGAAATTTCTTTTACCATCCTGTCGATGACCCTTTCGCTCGCCGCTGTCTTCATCCCCCTTGTTTTCATTCCCGGACTGCTGGGCCGCATCTTCCGAGAATTCTCCGTAACCATCATTGTGGCCATTCTCGCTTCAGGTCTTGTGTCGCTGACGCTTACGCCATTGATGTGCGCGCGGATACTCGGCGAGCGCAAAGCAGGCCACAAACGCGCTTGGATGGAGCGGCATACAAGCAATTTCATCCAGCGCGTGATCGCTGCCTACGGTCGCGCCCTCGACTGGTTTCTCAACCGGGCGTGGCTCACTGTCCCAATCCTGGTCGCCTGTATTCTTGGTCTGTGGTTCTTCTTCACCCATTTACCCTTCACATTGTTGCCGCCGGGCGACAGCGGTTTCATTCGCGGCTTATTCATCGCGAAGGAAGGCTCGTCCCCCGCGCAGATGCGAGCCTATCAGGCCGAAGTGAATAAGAAGATTCAAGAGGATCCAGCCGTCGGACAATTTTTCACACTCGCTGGTTTCTCCTCGCGCAGCGCGTTGTCGCAGGGCCTGATGTTTCTTTTTCTGAAACCCCGCGGCGAACGGCCGCCGGTCGATCAAATCATTCTGCGACTGCAAAAATCGCTTGGGTCTATTCCCGGCATCACAGCGGTGTTAACGCCTAGCCCGGTACTGCAAATTAGTGTTGGTGCCACGAGCCAGACTCAGGGGCAGTACGCCTATACAATCAGCGGCATCGTTCCCGAGGACGTTTATACCGTGGCCGACCAACTGATGGAAAAGCTGCAACAGTTTAAAGGGTTCGCCAGTGTTCGATCCGATTACTATCATGACACGCCAAATCTTAAGATCGACATCAACCGGGATCGCGCTGCCACCTACGGCGTTTCCACCTCGGCTATCCAAAGCCTGATGCGCAACGCTTATTCGCAAAACTACGTCTATCTCATCAAGGAACCGGACGACCAATACCAGGTCATTCTCGAAGTTAAAGACAAGGAGCGGGCACACCCTGGCGACTTGGATGACCTCTATGTTCGGAGCAACACCAGCGGCAATTTCAGTGCGAGCGGCTCGGGTGGGGGAACCATAGCCACCACCACGGGAAACATGTCTAATCTCGTCCCACTGCGTGTTGTAACATCAACAAAAGAAGTTATCGGTCCCCAAGCCGTGAACCATTTGAATCAGTTCACCAGCGTCACGTTCAACTTCAACCTGTTGCCAAATGTCGCCATCGGCGATGCCACCAAATTCATCGAGGACTCCTTCGCACAAATCCATCCTAATTATCCCACGGTGCAAGGTATCTTCCAGGGAGAAACACTTGTGTTCCAGCAACTGTTCCGCTCCCTGCCATTGTTGCTGCTCGCTGCGGTCTTTGTTATGTACGTAATTCTGGGAATTCTTTACGAAAGTTACGTGCATCCATTCACAGTCTTGTTCCCGGCGATCGTACCTGCGGTAGTCGGCGGACTGGCCACATTGTATCTCTTTCACTCGGTCCTCTCCCTTTACAGCGTTATCGGTCTGTTCCTGTTGTTAGGTATCGTGAAGAAGAACGGTATCATGGTCGTCGATTTTGCCCTGCAACGAATCGACGAAGGCTGGGACCTGCGCTCGGCGATTCACGAAGCCAGCATGGAGCGGTTTCGTCCGATTATGATGACAACGCTCGCTGCGCTCATGGGCGCGGTGCCGATTGCATTGGGGTTTGGCCAGGACGCCGCGTCGCGTCGCCCACTGGGCCTGGTGATCGTGGGCGGTCTCATTTTCTCTCAACTGATTACGCTATTTGTTACACCAGTCATCTATCTCTGGCTCGAATGGTTCCAGGAGCACGTGCTTGATAAGGTACCGTTCCTCCGTAGCGCGCACTTCCATCACGAAGACGAACGCGCGAAAGGAGAGATGCGACCTGCGCCCGCCGCCGTGCACTGAGCCCTTTCATGCTCATGCTCATGCTCATGCTCATGCTCTTGCCTTAGGCCGGTCCTAAGGATCAGGAGTAGGAGCAGGAGTAACAGGAAGGTTGTTTAAACATGCGCGCAATGGTTCTGGATAAGCCACGACAGCCGCTTCAACTCCGCGATATGGAGAAGCCCAGGCCTTCTAAGGGACAATTGCTTGTGCGAATCGCGACCTGCGCGGTGTGCAGGACCGATCTTCACGTGGTCGATGGCGAACTGCCGGCTTCAAAACTGCCGCTCATACCAGGCCACCAAATTGTTGGCCGCATCGAAGAGATCGGAGAAGAAGGAAATTCAAACTTCAAAGTTGGCGACCGTGTGGGTATTCCATGGCTTGGCTGGACTGATGGCGAATGCGTTTATTGTCGATCGAACCGGGAAAATCTGTGCGATCGAGCGCGCTTCACCGGTTACACCATCGATGGTGGCTATGCCGAGTTTACTGTTGCCGATGCTCGATTTTGTTTTCGTTTGCCTGACCATTATGATGATGTCGAGGTTGCGCCGCTACTTTGTGCGGGTTTGATCGGTTATCGGTCCTATCGCAAAACCGGAGATGCGCGCAGGCTTGGCATTTATGGCTTTGGTAACGCCGCGCATCTGATCGCGCAGATTGCCCTTTATGAAGGACGCGACCTTTTCGTTTTTACGCGGCCGGGAGACATGGAAACGCAGCAAAGCGCAAAAGGGCTGGGCGCTAAGTGGGCTGGAGGTTCGGACGACATGCCGCCGGAGAAACTCGATGCTGCCATTATTTTTGCCTCCGTCGGTCCGCTCGTACCAGCGGCGCTGCGCGCGCTCGCTAAGGGTGGCATTGTAGTTTGCGGGGGAATCCACATGAGCGACATCCCTTCCTTTCCCTATGCAGACCTTTGGGAGGAACGTGTCATCAGCTCAGTCGCAAACCTTACCCGCCGCGATGGAGAAGAATTTTTCGACATCGCACCACGTGTGCCTGTCGTAACAAAGACACAAACGTTCCCATTGGAACAAGCCAGCACTGCACTGGATCGATTTCGTTCAGGTGAGTTGAAGGATACTGCTGTCCTCGTCATGAATGCGAGCTGAGGACGAGCAGCCGTTCTTGCCCACTAAACATACGAAAAGGCGCGAAAGTCTGAGAACAGATATTTCTAGTTCGTATATTCAGTGTGTTTCGTAGGCATTCTCTTTGGTCAAGCCATGGCGTTCGGCAGCTAGGGGTCATTTACCTTAATCAAATAACGCGTTCCACCAAAAGTTGTACCTTACCTTGCCCGCGCGCTAACTCCGATCGGCTTCACAAAATTGCCGGGAAGCCGTTTTTCATCATTCCGGACAGAACCAGCGGCGTTGCCGAGCGCTTCCTCCTCCGGAGGCAGAAATGGTCTGAAGCGGCTTTTGTCGATGGCTTTCATGAATGCCTCATGAGGGGAGACAATGCCTTTTTCAAGAAGCGCCCAGATGGCATCGTCCATGAATTGCATTCCCTGGGCCCTACCCGAGACGATCACGTCCTGAAGCTTTTGCGTTGCTCCTTCACGAATGATCGCTGCCACAGCGGGGTTGGCGATCAGGATTTCGTTGACTGCAATTCGTCCGGGACGGTCTGCCCTTTTCAAGAGTAATTGTGCGACTACCCCGCGCAGCGAGTTCGCCAGCATAGCGCGCGCCTGCGATTGCCGATCGGCGGGAAAAACGTCCACCATTCGGTCGACCGTTTTGCGCGCATTGTTCGTGTGCAGTGTACCAAATACCATAAGACCTGTCTCGGCGGCAGTAAGAGCGAGTGAGACTGTTTCCAAGTCGCGCATTTCTCCCACCAGCACAATGTCGGTGTCCTCGCGCAACGCCGCTTTGAGCCCAGCAGCGAACGAACTTGAATCCGTAGGTACTTCGCGTTGAGTGATCGTGCTTCGTTTGTTCTCATGTACAAATTCAATCGGTTCCTCGATCGTTATGACATGCTTTGCAAAATTTTGATTGATGTAGTCGATCAGCGCGGCCTGCGTGGTGGTTTTCCCCGAGCCGGTGGGACCGGTCACAAGGACCAGGCCGCCGCGTACATTGGCAAAGTCTTTCACCACCGCCGGAATCCCCAGCTGTTCGAGGGTGGCAATCCTGGTGGGAATTAGACGAAACGTTGCGCCGTAACCGTTCGACTGTTTGAAGTAGTTACAGCGGAAACGAGAGGCTTCGTCCATCTCATATGCAAAATCCAGGTCCCCGCGTTGTTCAAAGGTTTCCCAATTACGCGCTCCGCAGATTTCGCTCATCATCTGGACGGCTTCCTCCCGTGAAATCGGCTCGGCGCGAATAGGCATGATGTCTCCATGCACACGCATTTTCGGTGGCTGGGCCTCGGCGAAGTGCAGGTCGGACCCGCCATGCTTGACAATCGCATTTAGAAACTGATCGAGGTAAGCCATTATAAAAGGACAACAAGAGTACGAGACGACAAGAAGACAGGGCTATTCGCTCGAAGTTTGGTGGTCCCGTGGTCTGTTGTCATGTGGTCCTATATTTTCACCTGTTGTCGCACCATTTGTTTTTGCTCGGCGCGCTCGTAAGCCTCCTGGGCGCTAATCAGACCGCGTTCGTACAGTTCGATCAGTGTATCGTCCATCAAACGCATGCCTTGCTTTTTGCCGGTCTGAATAATGCCCGGTAACATGTATGTCTTTGCTTCGCGAATCACATTGGCAACCGCGGGTGTGTTCGTAAGAATCTCCAGAGCGAGCACGCGCCCGGTGCCGTCCGCCCGTGGTATTAGCTGGTGACTGACGACTCCCCGCAGCGATTCGCTTACCATCACCCGGATTTGCTCCTGTTGATGGGACGGAAACACGTCGAGCAATCGATCAAGCGTGCGGGCCGCGCTGCTGGTATGGAGTGTGGCCAAAACAAGGTGCCCCGTCTCGGCGGCAGTGATCGCGAGAGAGATCGTTTCCAAATCACGCATTTCTCCAACCATGATCACATCGGGATCTTCGCGGAGTGAAGCGCGCAGCGCTGTAGCGAAAGAGTCGCTATGAGTGAATATCTCTCGTTGGGTAACGTGACAGTTTTTCGACGTCAAAATGTACTCGATTGGGTCTTCCAATGTGATGATGTGATCGCGGCGTTCCATGTTTACCTGCTCGACCATTGCCGCGAGGGTCGTCGATTTTCCCGTTCCTACTGAACCGGTCGCCAGGATCAACCCGTTCTGGTAACGGGTAAGTAACTTGAGACGCTCAGGCAATCCCAGTTCGTCCATGGTTCGGACGTGACTGTTGATCACGCGGAAGACAATCTCGATCCCAAGCCGCTGACGAACCACGCTGGTGCGATAACGGGCGAACTCGTTTTCATATGCAAAATCCGAGTCGCCGCGTGTATTGAGTTCGTTTTTATAGACGTCAGGAACAAATGCCTCAGCGAGAGCGGCGGTTTGCTGGGCAGTCAGCAGCGGTGCGTCGGGCCAGATTGGCTCCAACCGTCCATGTAATCGCCACCGCGGTTGTGCGCCCGTAGCCAGATGGACGTCAGACGCGCCGGCTTTTTGGCTAACCTCGAGATAATCATCCACGTGCCGCATCGTCTGCGATTCCACGGGAAGGTCCGGAGACTTAGCGATCATGGGTGTCCCAAGGCAATCATTACGCAATCCAGCCGAGCGCGTAAATCCTAAAACGAGCCCACCCAGACAGCAATTTACAAACCTCTCGTAATCTCATTCTGGGCGGAGCGAAGAATCTCGGATCAAATTTGGATCGACCCACCGAGAAAATGCCAGAGATGTTTCGCTTCACTTAACGTGACAGCGCCATTCATGAGACGATACAGATGAGGCGTTGCGGCATGTAGCTTATCTTTTGCCGCGTGGTCTTCCTCCAAAATCGGTTAGTCGATTTTTGACAAACTCTATAATCACCGGCCGGGCCAGGCTGGCGACGACTTTCAACGCAGCCAGCGCGAAGCCAGTTTCGATCAGCTTCTTTTGTGATTTGCGGCTGCTTTTTGCATCTACATAGATTTTCTTCCTCCGCATCGGTGCCAAAGCGATCAGCGCACCGACCGCGCCTGCAGCTGTGATCCACGAAACCGTTTGTTCTCGAAATGATCTACGGAATTTCGCAGGGAAATTCAATTCATGGCGCAGGCCGTACAAATCGCGCCCGACCCGCTCGCGTGAATCCGCGATTTCAGCTTTCAGTTCGTCGATTGATTTGTTGCCTGCAGATTTTTCAGCCATTCACGATCCTTCCTTAATTCAGCCAAAGTGGCGCGGAAAAACGGTTTGGTGATTCGGCTCCGCGCGATCAGGAGCAGCATCAACGCAATTACGAAATGAAGCGCAGCGGTGGCGAGAGCTATCCAAGGCCATGAAATTCCGGCGAGATGAGCTAACCCGACGACTACGCCAGTTATGAGGAAAACGTACCCTATCGCACAAAGGAGTAGCGCGAATATCAAACAACCAGCCAGTATCAGTAATTGCACCGCGGCTGTCTTTGATTCCTCGGCGAGCAGGGCGAAGCGGCTTTCAAAAAACTCGGCGAGCGCGCTGGCGAGCGCGAACAGATTTTGGAGTAAGCCGGTATGCCCCGCGGGATTGCGGGACCGAGAGCTCTCGCTGATCATCTCCGAAAGCTTTCGGAGTTAACGCCGGAAGATCAACCCCAAAACAAACCCGATTCCGAGCGCAGTAAATATCGCCTTCGTCGGATTTTCGCGCACATATTGCTCCGCATCATCCTGAAATGTGCGGGCGCGATCCCTTGCATCCCCCCAGGCCTGTTCCGCTTTGCCCCGCGCTTCACCCCAGGCTTGCTCTGCCTTGCCGCGGTATTCACCCGCAATAGCGCCGGCCGCCGATTTCAAATCTTCCGCAGCTTTGCGCGCATGTTCCTTGCTGCTTTGCAATTTGTTCTGCGCGTTAGTAGAAGCGGGCGTTTGCTGTTCTGGTTTGTTTTCCTCTGCCATTGGTAATCTCCTGTTGATTGTGGCTTCAACTATCCGCGTGCTTGGCAAATTCGCCAAACAAATCTCCTGGCAAACTTGAAGAGCACGTCGAAACCCCATAAGCCTAATCGCGCTTCGAACGCTTCACGGTTTTGGTGTCCTGAAATGAACGGAAAGAATTACTGTTCGCGAAAGATGATGCGCGCCTTTGTTAGATCGTAAGGTGAAAGCTCGACGGAAACTTTATCTCCCGGCACGATGCGGATGAAATGCTTTCGCATCTTACCCGAGATATGCGCAAGCACATTGCGTTGTCCTGGTAAATCGACGCGAAACGTCGTTCCCGGTAGCACTTGGGTTACCGTGCCTTCTGTTACGATCTGACCTTCCTTGGACACGCGCAAAATATACCCGTGAACACGCAGCCCTCAACTTCGAGGCGACGGTCGCCTCAGCCAGCACGCGCGCGTTATTTAGATTTGGTCCTAGCGCAGCTGATCACGGGAGATCGTCGGCAAGTATTCGCGAAGTTCCTGGCGTTTCCACCACGCGCCGCTTTGCCGGCGCTCTTCACGGTTTGTAAAACGATAGCGATAAAACATCGCGCGGATGTATTGTGGCGGTTTATCCGGGAACGGGTTATGCTCGAACAACCCGATCACATCGCGCGATCCTTCCAACAGCCTGACGATTAACCCGACCAACCACGGATTTTGCTCGGGGCTTTCCAAGGCAGCAAACCACATTTGCCAATCAAGTCGTGATTGGTGCGGTGCGCACCAACCAGGTGGGCGTTTCACGTCGCCCGGTTTCCATTTGAATTCGTAGGGCAACCAATCAATGGCATTGGCGCTGCCTTCGATCACTATCTCGTCACGGTCCTTGGTCATTACGCGAAAGAGTCCGTAGCCGTTCACGATTCGAAATGCTTCCAGTTGTCCATAGTAGTTCGCCAGCCAGCTTGGCGGTCGGCTCTGCGGCTTGAATGCGCTCAAAATCAGCCACCCATTAATCGGCAACGTGACAATAATCACTGCGATTGCCGCGTACTGGCATAGTCGGTTTGGTAGGGCGCGACCGGTCCGAGCCGGACTGGCATTTGGCGCGTTGGCGACGTGCAGGCGGACGGTGCGGCGGTCCGTCCCTACCACAGAGTCATCGATCAGCAGCAAACATAACGCGATCGTCAGTAGATTGAAGAAACAATAGTTGCCGGTCAGAGCGATTACGATTTGAAGGAAGATCATTAATCCCGCAGCGAACAGCCGCGGGCGCCGCGGAGACCAGATAAAAAATGGTACGATGACCTCTACTGCGAGGCAAAAGGCGACTGAAAAATGTTTAAACCACTCCGGGCTTTTGTCTGCCCACCAGGCGAAGACGGTGGGCAAGGGTTGCGACCAGTAATGGTAATCAAGCGCTGTGAGTGCGCTCCAGTGAAACGAATGATTCAGCCAACCCCACGAATCGTCGCCGCTGGTCAGCTTCACGACGCCAGACATGAGCATTAATTTGAAAAGAAGAAACTTGAGCAGAAACAGGCCTGCACGTGAAACCGGAGAGGCTATAGCCGGAGGCGCCGACCCTGACCACCACATCAGCTCTCGCGGCCATAGTCGCCATGGCGCGAGAAAGATCGATAAAAAGCCGGTCTCCAGCAGGAGAACATCCCACTGGAAGTTGAGAAACACTTGTCCAGCAACGGTGAGAGACAGGTAAAAGATAAAGAGCAGGACAAGGGAAAGCGCGGGAGCGATTCCAAGAAGGAGGACAAACGAAAGGATAACGCCGCCACCGCAAAGGAAATGTAGAAAACCGTTGCTCGAGTCAAACCAGCAAAGTGTCGGCAGCAGAAAATAGGCATCTTGTCCAAGTTGTTGGCGTACTGCTGGCAAAAACTGATTTACGGGCGACATCCCGTTTCGACCAACAAGCCCATCGACCTGGACCCAAAGCGAGACGAATGCAATCAGGTAGACGAAGCCAAGCATGCGCAGAAACCAGCGTCGCGCCCAAAAATAAGTCGGCGGCCGCACGTCTTTGCCCCAAAACAATCGAGTAAAAGCTGATCCGAGACTGCGACGCCGTGCGATGAATTTGTAAGCAGACTCGGAAATCCCTGCAAAACCAGGCACGTGATCATAGCTCCAAGCCAGCCACTTCCTGGAAGATCGATATCTCAACGAGCGGTACACTGCTTCGGCGGCAAAGAAGGTTCGTCCGTCTGAATCGATGAATGCAACCGCGCGCATGAATTGTTTGACTGGAATTTCGGGGAACCGCGATGCTGCCTCCTGATAAGTGGCATAATCCACTTTGCCAGCTGTGATTTCGCGCCAGCGTTCAATCCATCGTTTGCAAAAGTGGCAGTCGCCATCCCAAATCATGAGAGGTTTTGGCGGCGGATTTGAAACGCGGAGATGCATTCAGGCTAGTAGAACGTGAGAGGTGACTAGTGAGAAGTGAGAAGTTTGTTTCTACCTTTCACTTTTTCACTAATCACTTCTCACTTCTCACTTAGTCACTGAACTCCGCCCAAACCGGTGCGTGATCGGAGGGTTCTTTGCCTTTGCGCATATCCAAGTCGATTCCGGATGCGCGACACTTCTTGGCCAATGTCTCACTCGCCAGAACCGCGTCGATGCGCAGGCCGCGATTTCTTTCAAACGCGCGCATCTGGTAATCCCACCAGCTGAAAAGTTCGCCTTCCTTGTGATGAATTCGCAGTGTGTCGCGTAATCCGATTTCGCACAGGTTCTGAAACGCGGCACGCTCATCATCGGAACACATAATGGCGCCACGCCACAGCGCTGCATTGTAAACATCGATATCTTCCGGCGCGACATTGAAATCGCCGCAGACAATCAAGTCGCTGGATTTCTCTTTTGCGACGCAATCTCGCAGGCGGCGATACCAATGCAGTTTGTATTTGTAGGCTGGGGAACCAACCGCCTGGCCATTCGGAGCATAAATCGAAAAAACGGGCAGGCGACCAACGGTCGCTGCAATCACGCGTGCTTGCGGATCGCTTACTTCATCGCGAAGCGATGGGCGCACATCCTGCAGCTCATTTCTCGATAGAATCGCGACCCCGTTGTACGATT
>QHRI01000147.1 GCA_003221375.1 Verrucomicrobiota bacterium | reverse complement strand
CGCGTCCGACTGCACCACTTGGCTTGTAAAACAGATAGACCAGCGCGCCAGGCAGGCAGCAGACCAGAATGATGAGGAAGCTCAGCGAGCCGATGAGAATGGCCTTGGCTTCCGGCACTCCACAAAGACCGCTGAGCATGATCTGTAAAACCTTTTCTCGAAGGCCAATTCCTGCAAAACTGATCGGTAATGCGGAGATCGTGCGTTCGACCGGCATCACGGCAAAGAAGTTGATTAATGGCACAGGCGCGCCCAACGCGTAAGCCGCACAGAGAAAAGTGGCGAAGGTGGCCAGGTGCGCTACGAGAGACGCACCAAACGCAACGAGCGTTGCGCGCCAGTGATGCGCATAAAGGTGATACGCGGCGGAAATTTCGATCAGTTTGTCGCGGCCCGGGAACTTCTCTGGCAATGAATGGAACAAGTTAAATCCGCTGATTACAAAAGTGGATATCAATGTCAGGACCGATGTGCCGAGCAGAAAGAGCAACAACCAAAGCAAATTTCGCGTCTCGGTGGTCTGCGCGAGAAAATCATAGCGCAATCCGATGAGGGTGACGGTAATGGCCACCAAGGCAACAAGACCAATGAAACGATCAAACACGACGGCAAGTAACGCGCCGGCTTTTTTATCCGGGGTTTCCTTAAGCAGGTAATAGCTTTTCATGATATCGCCTCCCGTGCCTCCCGGGAGAAACTGATTGTAAAACATCCCGATAAAGAACAAGCCCGAGAGCCGAGGAAGACTCAGGTGGATCTTTTGAACCTTCAGCAAAACGTGCCAGCGAAAAGCGGCAGCACCTTCCACGACCACGTACGCCAGGATCCCCATCGCAACCCAGCGATACTGGGCGTTTCGGATCGCCTCGACCATCTGCGCGCGTTTGTTGGGATCGTGATAGACCCAGTAAAGCACCGCGATGGTGACGGTGAGCTGGAATAACGTGACCAGGATTTTTTTCATTCGCCGAAGCGTTCCTTCCACATTTGGACCGACTGCTGAATTGCGTCAGCTGTTGTGTTCGGGTTCATCTCCCAAACAAATAAGCAGTTCATGGGAAGGAGCGGAACAAGTTTCTCAAAATCGACAGTTCCGGTAAAGGGTCGTTGACCCTCTCGGGCGGGCCAGATGCAGTCTTGCACGTGGCAGCCGAATGCGCGTGGACCGATCGTCCGCAGCCACTCGGCGTGATCGATGAATCCCAGGTTCTCTTTGACCTGAGAATGACCAAAATCATGCCAATAACCCAGGTGCGGAGAGTTCATCTCTTCAAGTAGCTCGGGCAATTCGCGCTCGGTTGGAATTTGTTCATAATCGCGCCGGCCTTCCAAACCAATCCTAATATCCTTCGGAGCGGCGTACTCGATAACGCGACGCAGACAATCCTTCACCTGTTTCAGGTATTCAGTTGCGACTCTTTCCCGTTCCTGCACCGCATTGATTTTCATTCTCACATATTCGCGCGACAGATATCTCCCGGCTTTCGCCATTGCAATCAACCGATCGGTAATTGGCGGCATGGTTACCTGCCCGAGGTGCAATACAACGAACGGAGCGTTTAATTGGCCGGCGAGATCAATGGCTTGAAATACCTGGGTGACCGCGCGCTCATGTTCCTCGATTGGCGCGGCGGAAGGTTTGCAGCAGTCGGGCAAGGACACCAGACTGGTGAAACGGATTTCTCCGGCATGGAATATCTTTTGAATTCCCGGCACCAGCGGTCCACGGACACGATGGTCCAATTCAATCAGTTCGAATCCAAGTTTAGTTTTAATTTCACGCAGCATCGCGTCGCCGCTGATATGGCGTTTGGAGTTCCAACAAGTGGAGAACGAAATCATCGACTCACGAACTGTAGTGCGCTTGCGTGAAAGGCCAGCTGTTTAATCAGCAGACGGGTTCAATCTCAGGCTCGGGGGCGGGCGATACTGGTTGGTCGCAAACGTGCCGCCCGGTGAGACTCAATACTGAGGCTGCAGCGATTCCGTAAATCACCGAGGCGATGCCGAGCGTCGTTCGCATCCCAATCAAGTCGGAGAATCCGGGTGTGATCAGCCCAGCAATTGGCATGAGTCCGAAAAAGCTCATACCCACGACTGCAGACACCCGACCGCGCAGGTGCGCTGGTGCCTGCTCTTGCACGATCGTGTTGGTCAGACCGAAGTTCATCGAGAGGGCGATGGCAATGGCCCCCATGGCACAGGCAGTGAGTAAAAATCCTTGCGATCGCGACATGAGAAAAACTCCCACAGCAATAGCGAGAACATTGCCGCCCATGAATTTCAGTCGGTTTTTGCGCGCCACGCTAAGCAAGCCAATCGACCCGAGGAAAGCACCGCTGCCGGATACGGCCATCAGCCATCCCATGCTTTGTGCACCCAGGTGGAGAATATCGCGCACATAAAGTGGCAGCATTACTGAGATGGCCGGGAAAACGAAAATCGTGTTTAACGCGATCAGCGCGATCAGAGACAGAACCATGCGATTTGAACGGACATAACGAAAACCTTCCAGGATCCCGCTGCGGCGTTGTTCTTCCTCCTCGGCCGTGCCGATGGGCCGCTTT
>QHRI01000146.1 GCA_003221375.1 Verrucomicrobiota bacterium | reverse complement strand
TGTTCTCGATATCGACGCGGCCAACGCGAAGTCACGAATGCGAAAGCCGCGTCGACCAGATCGAATGGAGCAGGAACCGGAGGAGTTTTACGAGCGTGTTCGCGAAGCGTATCGCCAACTGGCAGAACGCGAACCAAATCGCATTGTGTTGGTCGCTGGCTCGCAAGGCGCGGAGGTAATTGAGAATGAGATCTGGGAGGCGCTCTGCTTGCGTTTCCCAAACCTTACTAAGCACGTCTGATCACTATGAACGAAACGGCGAAACGGCGAAAGGGCAAAACGGCGCGACAACCACTCCGGCACTTTCGTGATTTGGATGTAGTTGATGATGCGTACGAGAAAATCTGCGCGCAACTTGTGCGGATGATTGATGAGCCGGAAAAATGGCTTATTCGCCGACGGGAGCGCAAGCGATGAAACTCAAGGCGGCGGCGAATCGGGGAGCGGATGGATGGAGCAGCGATAGAAATCTCGCCGTCTCGCCGACTCACTGTTTCGCCGATTGGTCATCTGCATTCGCCTCTCTTACTTTCGACTAAAAATGGCCTTCTCTCGCACAACGGCACTCGACTATTTGCGTCGCGCCCACGAACAAAACCGCCTGGCGCACGCTTATCTGATTTCAGGGCCGGCAGGTAGCGGGAAGCAACAACTTGCCGCGGACCTGGCCAGTCTTGTCAATGGTACACCTGCCGACGAGGTTTTCTCGGCCAAAGCCCGTGAAATTTTCGTTGCCCGGCCGGAATCGAAATCGCGGCGAATTGTGATTGAGCAGATTCGCAATCTCGAGCACACGCTGCAAATGCGTGCAGCTAATGGGCGACGCAAAGTGGCGATTGTTTCCGATGCCGATCGGCTACAACCGCAGGCCGCAAACGCGTTTCTCAAAACCTTGGAAGAACCACCCAAGGATTCTTTGTTGCTTTTGCTGAGTGCTTTACCGGAAGCGTTACCGGAGACAATTCTTTCGCGGTGTATTGCAATTCCCCTTGCACGAGATGGCCAGTTAGAGGCGAGAGACGAAGAAAAGGAGCTGGTAAAATTACTGCAACAAGTGTCCCGCCAACAAAGCTGGACTATTCAATTTGCCTATCGACTGGCTCAGGAATTTCAGCGTTTGCTCCGGTCGGTTCGCGAAGATGTTAAGCACGAAACAGACGAGGCATTGAAGCAGGAACAAGTGCGTTACAAGGATGCGACCGATGGTGCGTGGCTTGGGGAGCGCGAACAGTATTATAAAGCGCGTGCCGAAAGTCTTTATCTGCAGCAGCGGGCGGGATTGATCGAAACATTATTCGCCTGGTGGTCTGACGTTCTGCGCTCCAGTAATGGTGTTGCGCAACGTAGTTTGCCTCAGGCACAAAGAGAAACCGCTGCACTCGCAAGCCGATTCGGCACGGTCGAAATTTTGAAACGCATCCGGTGTCTCGAAGAATTGCGCGATCACTTGAATCGCAATATTCACGAAGCGCTGGCGATCGAAGTTGGCTTCCTGACAATCTTCACGGCGTGACGCAGTAACCGGGGTCGTTGACCCCGGGCTATCCTAATGACGAAGGGGATAATATTACCGGTGACCGAGTCCCGCGTTCAGCGACCGCTTACAACCACGCGCCCGTCAGGCTTTTCCATTTGCACTTGATCACTCACTCTTTGAATTCTTGATTCCTAGTCGTTGAGTCGGGCAACGACAGTTTCCATCTCCTTTTTCAACTGTGCGATGATCGCTTGTTGCTCTTCAACTTTGCGGTGATCTTTTAAAAACTCGTTAAGCAGCATCGCGTTTACCTGATCATAACGTACACTGTAAGGATTTCCTTCGTTGTCGCGTACGACAAGATCAGGATTTATCTTTTCGACGTCTTCGGCCACGAGTCCGAACTGAGAAGTGCTGGCCGAGTCAATTTCCTTTTTGTAACGGAACGTAACGGGTTTGAGCGCAAAGAGTGCTTCGCTGGACTTATCCATCGCTTTGATCTTCTCTTTAAAGCGTCGGGAGGAGGTTGCCGTGCCGAAGTTTCCCGTTTGAGTTGATGAAAACCGCCGCGCCGCCCGAGGACGTTTGTCCAAAGATACTGCCGATATAACAACTATTGCTAACGTCCGCTCCAGTCACACTCGCTCCGATGCAGATGACATTGTTGGCCGTGATAACGTCCTGGCCGGCAAGATCGCCTAGGGCAACATTGGCGAAGCCGGTGGTATTGGCGCCAAGCGCTTCAAACCCGACGGCGTTGTTGTACAACCCGTTAGTGTTGGAAGCCAGTGCATTAACACCGACGGCATTGTTGGAATTGCCGTCAATGTTGCTAAACAGGGCGCCAGCGCCGACGGCTGTGTTGAAGCTTCCCAAGCCAGTGCTCGTTGAATCATTATTCTCGAGCGCGACATCGCCGATGGCCGTGTTGTCAGAGCCGGCGACGTTACTAAGGAGCGCGCTCTCGCCGAGGGCGTTGTTGCTCGCTCCGGTCGTATTAAAAAAGAGCGAATTAGCGCCAACGGCATTGTTGAACGCTCCGCTGCTGTTGTTAACATCCCCTTGATTCGAGAACAGAGCGCCTGCTCCGACGGCGGTGTTGTTTGGACCGGTATTGTTCAAAAGCGCTTCAGCGCCAACAGCCGTATTGTTCTCGGCGTCTGTATTGCTAAAGAGCGCTTGGAAGCCGGTGGCGGTGTTATACGCTCCTGTATTAGAAACGAGAGCTTGAACGCCGACAGCAGTGTTCTCGAGACTCGTGCTGACGACCCCGAAACTAGTAATGTCAGCACTCCCCAGTTGCCCACTCACAGGGTCCACCAACATCGCTTGATTCGGCGCTTCAGGGGTCATTGCCGTGATGCCCGCCATGAATATTGCATCGTGAATTGCCGGGTCGCCGATCCGAATTGTGTTTGACTCCCCAGCTATACCAACATTTCCAATCTCAATGTTGTTATTTCCCGTAGTAAGATTAATGCCGGCACTGGCACCCAATCCGATGTTGCCATTGCCGGTAGTGTTGTTAAACAGGGCGAAGGTTCCACTAGCTGTATTACCGGCGCCGGTGCTGTTTAGTAAAAGCGCTCCGGTACCCGTTGCGGTGTTTTGATCTGCAGTATTACTAAGCAGCGCGGCCGCGCCATTAGCCGTATTAAAGCTGCCGGTTGTGAGGCTCAGCAGCGAATACAGGCCAAGGCCATTATTATATGTGCCCGTTGTGAGGCTCCCAAGAGCGAGTTGCCCCTCTGCGGTGTTGCCTCCGGGATAACCCCCATCCGCTGGCGGATTGACCGCCTGCGCTTGCTCCGAAAGCGTGAAGGAGGCAAATATTAAAGCGACGAAGAG
>QHRI01000145.1 GCA_003221375.1 Verrucomicrobiota bacterium | reverse complement strand
TCCAATAATGCGCCCGCTTACTTCACCGAAGCCGACGCGGTAGCCTTCGCCCTGGCACCAGCCACTAATTGCGAGAGTATCTCCGTCTTCCAGCCATTTGCGCGCGTCGCCATTCGGAAGCTTTAATGGATTCGCTCCGCGCCAGGTCAATTCCAACATGCAACCCCGCGATTCTTCGGTTGATCCGCTGATTGTTCCGCTCGCCAGCAGATCGCCAGGCTGCAAATTGCATCCGTTGACCGTGTGATGAGCGAGTTGCTGGGCAATACTCCAATAAAGATTTTGGAAATTTGTGCATGTGATAACGTGCGCCGAATTCATCGTTGAGGTTTGCAAACTCGCTTCGAGTTGGATGTCGAACGTGAAGTCATCCTTTGCTCGCAAGTATGGCATCGGCTCGGGATCCTGCTTCGGGAGCGGTCTCCGAAAAGGCTCGAGCGCCTCCAACGTTACCACCCATGGTGAGATGCTGGTGCAAAAATTCTTTGCCAGGAATGGCCCAAGTGGTTGGTACTCCCACGCCTGAATATCGCGAGCGCTCCAATCGTTCATTAGAACCAAGCCGAATATGTGATCGACCGCGCGATCAATCGGCACCGGTTGGCCTAACGAATTTCCCGGGCCAATCAGGAACGCCATCTCAAGTTCGTAATCGAGGCTCTTTGCCGGACCGAAGGTCGGTGCTGAGGCATCAGGTGGTTTGACCTGCCCTCGGGGCCTCTGCACATCGGTGCCGCTGATCACAACCGAGCTGGCCCGCCCGTGATAGGCTACCGGCAACCATTTCCAATTTGGCATCAGCGCGTTTTCCGGGCCGCGCAACATGGTGCCGACGTTGTGCGCGTGATAATAGGACGAATAGAAATCGGTGTAATTCGCAATGCGCACGGGCAATTTCATGGTGACACTTTTTTGCGTGTGAAAGATCCGAGCCCGCAGCCTCTTGTCGTCGCGCAGAATCGGCGTTTTTGACGAGAGAAGGCGTTGAAGCACCGCGCGCGCCTTGCGCCACGCCGGACGGCCAAGCGCGAGGAACGCATTCAAGGATTCTTCTGAAAAGGGTTTTCGGCCTTGAAATTCCGGCGACCGGAAATGACCGAGTTCTTCGAGAACGGAAAGATCGACAATCAAATCGCCGATGGCGACTCCGGCGCGCGGTTTGCCTCCTCTGGGCTGAAACATTCCGAACGGAAGATTTTGGATGGGAAAATGCGAATCAGGCGAAACATCGATGAATGATTTCAGTGACATGTTAGCTGTAGCGGCGCTCAGTGAGCGCCGAAATTACGTTGTGCGACTCTCTAAGTTGCGATTTTGAGAACGCAAGTAACAAACTCGCGCTACATCGTCGGCGGTCATAGACCGCCGCTACAATAAATTCAACCGGCGCAAATCCTCGCGCGGCTCATCGAAGCTGCAACTGCCAAAAGAAACAACGAACCGGCGGCGATATTGCAGCCGTTTGATATCAATCCGCCATTCGCGCCACGCAAAAAAATCGTCGGTGAACGAAAACGAACCCACGTTTTCGTCTTCCAGCATGATCGCAGTTTGGTTCGCATCCCATCGATGTTCCGCAGCCAGCACCGCAGCGCCAAACACATTCAGGAAACCGTGCATCTTTGTCTGAACTTCCTCTCGGTATTGTCGCAGCGGATGATGAAGGCCAGCGGTAAACTTGATCGGCAGCTGATGCGTAGCCGGAGTCACGAGCGCTTTGGCAATCTGCAGCGAAGTTGGAAACGCATCCGCAGTCACTCCACCAGTGCGCAGTTTGTAACCAAAGGTTGCAGAATCAGCGTCAGAGTTAACTTCGGCGAGCAACGCGATAGTCTGTTCCGCTCGATCGGGAGGTGCTTCCCAGAAAACTGGCAAATCGCCGAGAATGGATTTCGCCTCCTTCAGCGACGCAACATCGACCTTGTCCGGCATAAGCATCTCAAGATGACTCATTGATATAAGATCGACGTTGTGCCTCGATAACGAGCGGATCGCCGCGTCCGCATCGTCGAGCGCTTCGAGAAAAGCATCCGCCCTCGCGGTCTTCGGTCCAAGTGCAGCAACGCGCAGGGGATGTTGAGCATCAAATTGCGAAAGGAGTTGCCTGGTCGCATCAAATTGTTGAATGGGGAGAACAAACGCGCCAAGCATCCATGCGTCCGAAGATTGGACATATTCCGCCTGATTTTTCAGCGCTGGTTCGAGCCCGAGACTACAAGGCGGAAACATTCCCGCATAATCGATTGCGTGCGTGAGCAAGACACGGAGTGAAGCAGCGCACATAGCGGTCAGTCGTCAATTATCCGGTTAATCGCAAGAGGCAAGTTCCGGAGCCATGCCGAACGACGCGCGCAATACGTCGCCCGGCGCGATTATCTGAATCCCTTCTTTGTCTTCAAAAGGACGCTGTTGCTGATGATCAGTGAGTCCCCAGCATGGTTCGATGCAAAGAAACGGGCCGCCGTCGGACCACAAGGTCAGGTACGGCACGCCCGCTAGATCGAGGATGACCCAGCGGCCGCTGGGCGGATCGACATAGGAAAATTGACGCCTCGGAACGTCGAGAAGTTCAAGAATAATGGAACCAGGCAATTCAGTTCTCGAAAACGGCATTTCGCCGCCTGCGAACTCAATATCGCGCGTTTGTCCTGAAAGATAATTTTCCGGCGAAAAATGCCGGCGATAGAGTCCCCGTGGCATTTGAAGATGAAAAGTTTCAAAGGACGTCGCTGCAAAACCAGGATGCAAACCAAAAGAAACGTGCGCATCCAACTCAGACTCCTCGTTTCGAAACTCGAAGAACACGCCAACTTTATTCGCGTCGATTCTGTAGGTGAGATTCACGCTGACTTTCAAC
>QHRI01000139.1 GCA_003221375.1 Verrucomicrobiota bacterium | reverse complement strand
CCGGGCGCACGGGAGCCTTAAATAGCAGCACTATGCCATTTTCAAGCCTGCATGCGATGACAAGCGGAAACATCGGAGTCTTTGCCCGAATAACAGGCATTTCGACGGACACCTCGTGGGATGGTCAGGTCAAGCGTGGCCGATACGTTACCATTGCTCTGTCGTTATTACTGGCGCTATATGTGTTTAAATGGAGCTATGAACTCTACGGCCGTAACGGGGCGCTTCTCTCGCTGAGCCTTTACGTCTTCGATCCCAATCTGCTCGCGCACGGCCAGTTGGTGACAGCTGATTTGCCGGCCGCTTTGATGACCACAATGGCGTTGTACCACTTTTGGCACTTTCTCGAGTTAGGTGGCAAGCGACGGGCCTTTTTTAGCGCACTGACTCTCGGTTTAAGCCAATTAGCTAAATACTCGTGTGTTTATCTGTATCCCATTTTTTTGGTGATTGCATCAATTTACTGTCGCTATAGGCCGTCGCCCGAAGTGGGAAAGCCTGGCCGCTGGCACAGCCTGACTTGGAATCTGCGGCGCTGGTCCATCGTGATCGTGTCCTTCGCCGCGATGAGTATCGTGACAATCAATCTGGGATTCGATTTCAGCGGAACTGGAACACCGTTGTCTCGGTATACTTTCAAAGACCCAATTTTCAAAAAACTCCAGGCTACGCCGATTATCAGCAAGTTGCCGCTTCCGTTACCGGTCCCTTACGTCCAAGGCTTGGATCTGGTTAAGTTCGAGGAGAGGATGGGGCAAGCCTGGGGAAACATCTATATGGCGGGCCAACTTCGAGTGAATCATCATGACGGCACGCTTCATGGGTTCCCGGGGTATTACTTTTACGCGGCTTTCTTCAAGGTCCCGATTGGGACCCAAATCATATTTTTGGTGGCATTGTTCGGCTATTTTTCGCGTCGTGCCCAGCCAGCGGCGAGAGGACTTCGCCGGCAGGAGATTTTTCTGCTGGTTCCGATTCTGCTTTATTGGGTCTACTTCAACTTCTTCTTTAACGCGCAGATCGGCATCCGTCATGTGTTACCCGTATTCGCGCTGGCTACGGTCTTTTGCGGAAGATTCCTAGCTGCCCCAGAATCCAAGCTCCGGCGTTACGCCGCGGTGGTTCTTGTAGGTTGGGTTGCGGCTTCGGCTCTTTCATATTATCCCCATTTCATCTCGTATTTTAATGAATTTGTTCCGGACAGGAAGCTAGCGTACCGACACCTTGCAGACTCGAACCTGGATTGGCGAGGCAACGAATGGTATTTAAAGGAATATATCCACCGTCATCCTGGAGTTATCGTAGATCCTCGTAAGCCGCAGGCTGGTCGAATTGTTGTGCCTGTTAACGCGTTGGTCGGAGTTAATCGAAACCCGCAGGAGTACAAATGGCTGAGAGAGAATTTTACTCCGGTAGATCATATTGCCTACTCGTATTTGGTTTATGATGTTCCAAAGAGAATGCTGAGAAGTAAGGACTCCAGAGTCTCAAAGGAAGGGTCCCCGGATCCTCGGCGCTAATGATCTACGTGCGCTCGACGATTGCGCGATGGATTTCTTCCAGAATTTCTCGTAAATCGTAGCGAAATTTCCAGGTGGGGTAGTTTCCCTGGAATTTTCTAACATCGCTGATCCACCAGATGTGGTCGCCGATCCGGTTGGTCTCTTCATAGCTCCACGTTAGTTTGCGCCCGCTTATTTCCTCACATAGGGCGATCGCTTCGAGCATCGAACAGTTACTATGCCGGCTGCCGCCGATGTTATACACTTCTCCACTTCGCGGGGCGCGAATAAATTCCAAGAATGCTTCGACCAGGTCGAAGCTATGAATGTTATCACGGACCTGTTTGCCCTTGTATCCTAATACACGGTAAGGCCTGCCGGTGACCGCACATATCATCAAGTACGAAAGAAAACCGTGTAGCTCCGTACCCGCGTGTGCTGGTCCGGTGAGGCACCCACCGCGAAATGAAACAGTCGGCAGTCCAAAATAGCGTCCATATTCCTGCACCAAAATATCGGCCGCAGCTTTGGATGCTCCAAAAAGCGAATGCTTGCTGTAATCGATGCTCATGGTCTCTGAGATCCCCTGCTCATACTCATGCCCAGGCTTAATTTCCCATCGCGTGGGCAATTCTTGCAATGGCAGCCGGTTCGGTGTGTCGCCGTAGACTTTATTTGTTGACGTAAAAATGAATGGCGCTTCGGGAGAAAATACTCTGGCTGCCTCGAGCAAGTTCAGTGTGCCGTTTGCGTTAACCGTAAAATCGGTCTGTGGATCGCGAGCCGCCCAATCATGAGATGGCTGTGAGGCCGAATGCACAATCGCATCGATTTTTCCCGAATAACTCTTGAATAGCTTGGCGACTGCCGAAGCATCCCGAATATCGAGGTCATGATGGTCATAGCCGCGGACGTTCGCGATTAGATGATCACGGATCTTCTTCGTCGAAGCTTCCATGCCAAAGAATTGTGCGCGCATGTCGTTGTCGATCCCAACAACGTGCGCACCCTCTTTCGCGAATCGCTTGACGGTTTCCGAACCAATCAATCCTGCGGATCCAGTGACGACGATTGTGCGCATTTATTCGACGATAATCGCTCAGATGCGATGGGCGAAAAGGTTAACATACCAGGAGGTATCATTTCGAATGTCACGCACATCCAGGGGAGTCAAACCATCTGTTCTCACCAGAGTCAGAGTCATACCTGAGCGCTGAAGCATCTCCACAAGCGTTTCCCAGCTCACGCCCGCCTGCTCCAACCCAGCAGGCCAAAACTCGAGCAAAAGATTGATGTCAGAGTTTTCCTGAAGCACGCGCTGTGCGCCGCGTAACGCATGAAGCTCGTACCCTTGAATGTCCATTTTTATCAGATCGACGCGTTGGCCGGTTTTGAAGTAATCATCGAGGGCGATCATTTCGATAGGAATGACACGGCGTGAATCGTCGGTCTCGTATGCTCTATGGTCGACGTTCAGCTTGTCCGAAACGTAAAGCTTGCACTCGCCACTCCGCTCTCCAATCACAGCTTGAGTAAGCCGGACATTTGAAAGATTACGAGTGGCAGCAGACAACCGCCTGAAATTATCAGGCGAAGGTTCGAAGGAATGAACCACCCCCTTTGGACCCACATAGCGGGAAAGAAACCGCGAGTAAATTCCAATGTTAGCGCCGACGTCTACAACAACAGCGCCTTTAAACAAAATCTTCCTTAGCAGCTCTCGCTCCGCGCGATCAGCGTAGGTCTTATAGGCGGCATAAAGGGGCCGATAGATAGGAAAAGCGCATTGGTAGACCTTATTAGCGGCGCGATGAAGGACTGTAGTTGTCGACATCAGCGTTGTGTCAGGTGTAGCAGAGAGAAGTTCCTAAAAATGCTGGAAGCAGTAGTTCATTAGATGCACTCTTTTCGCCGTTCGCTTGCATCCCGATGTAACTACTGCCTCTCGGCACAAATACTTCAAGCTCACACTCGACAGTATTCGCTCTCATCAGAGATGAGCGGTCTTACCATGACACCAT
>QHRI01000138.1 GCA_003221375.1 Verrucomicrobiota bacterium | reverse complement strand
GCGCTCGCTAATCTTGACGAATTTCTCCGCATCATTCGTGGATCGGCCAGTCGTGATGAAGCCCGAGTAAAACTATTGGCCTTCGAATTCACCAAGCGTCAGGTCGAGCAGATCGGCATATTGATTCGCAGTGAGGCCCGCCTGACAAATGGCCGCTACGCCTTTAGCGAGCATCAGGCTGATGAAATTCTTAACCTTCGTCTGTATCAGTTGACCGGGCTCGAGCGAGAAAAGATCGACACGGAATACAAGGAACTACTCGAATCCATCAAAGACCTTCGCGACATCCTGGCGAAAGAGCAGCGTGTCTTTACGATTATTAAAAAAGAGCTCCGCGAAATTCGCGACAAATACGGTTCGCCGCGTCTGACGGAGCTCGCACCTGATCAAGCCGAGATTAACATGGAAGATCTCATCGCGAACGAGGGTTGCATCATCAGCATCACCCATGGCGGTTTCATCAAACGCACGGCTGTGAGCGCGTTTCGTGCGCAGCGGCGCGGAGGCAAGGGGGTGATCGGTATGCAAACGCGCGAAGGCGCTACCGAGGAGGAGGAAGGCGATTTCGTGGAGCATCTCTTTACCGCGACCACGCACGATTACCTGATGTTTTTCACCGCTACGGGACGCGCGTATGTGGAAAAAGTTTACGAAATTCCCGAGATGGGCCGCGCCGCCAAGGGCCGCTCGATCGCGAATCTTCTCGAGCTCAAGCCCGATGAAAAAATTGCCGCGACGATCCGGATTCAGTCAAAAAAATCCGGCACGGGACCAGGCGCCGTCGATCAGACCTGGGACGAAAATCTTCACATCGTGTTCGCCACGCAGTCCGGCATTGTTAAAAAATCGAATCTGTCCAATTACGCGAATGTCCGCCGTGGGGGCATCATCGCCATCCAGATCGAGGAAGGCGACCGGTTGATTGACGCTAAGCTAACGAATGGCAATAACGAGGTCGTGCTCATCACCAAGGATGGAATGAGCTTGCGATTTCACGAAGAACAACTGCGCGATCAAGGGCGCAACACAGTCGGCGTTTGGGGAATTCGCCCCGAGAAAGGCGATCACGTGGTGGCCACCGCAATTGTCGATCCAAACTCCATGTTGCTGGTCGCCGGCGAAAATGGAATTGGCAAACGGACGTCGTTCGATGATTACCGGCGGCAATCGCGCGGTGGGAAAGGCATCATCACCATGAAAACCGGCGAGAAAACCGGCGATGTGGTTGGCGCGCTTACTGTCCGCGAAACTGATGAGATCATGCTCATCACCAACAAAGGCCAGATGGTGCGCACGCGGGTCAAAGAAATTCGCGAAACCGGCCGAAACACAATGGGCGTGAAATTGATGGATCTGCGCAACAGCGAAAAGCTTCAGGCGATTGCCCCCGTCGTCAGCCAGGCGGAAGAAGAAGCGCAAACCGCCGAGACGCCAGCAGAGAACCCGTAGCACAGCAGCCATCCTGGCTGTACGCCCCCGGCGGCATTGCCCGGTGATCTGGATTAAACCTGCGGCCAGGCAAGATGCCCGATCGCCCCCACATGCAGGGATGCTTGTGTTACGCCTGAATCAGTAGCCGCCACCCATTTGATGCGTGGTCGTTGTCGTTGTTTGCGACGTTGGCGGCGGCGCTGGTGTTGTGACCGTAGTCTGGCGCGTCGTGGTGGTAGTCGCTGTGGGCTCGCTGGAACAGGAAACCAGCATCAAGGCAAAAACAGACAGCGCCGAACCAAGTATAATTGCTTTTTTCATAGCATGTATTGTTTCTTCAAACGATTCGTCACAGGTCGCATCGCCAGACGTATTTAGAGCGAAGAATTCTTCTTTTTCTGGGGAGAGAACCAGCCAGATAGTATGTTTTAGATGCGCTCTTTTAGTTCCAAATCGCATAGTTAAGACGCAGGACGCCGCGCACTCGGTTGAAGAAAAATCGAAGCTGACCGAAACCATGATCAAAACAAGACCAGCCTTGAATAATGCTAATCCGTTCCGATCTTCGCGCGCTGCTTCTTTAGGTCTCCACGTTTCCTTTTCGATTCGAGAATTTTCCTCTTGAGCGCAGCCGGCCTCGGCGATCTTTGTCGTCGCTCTTTTTCTCGCTTCGCGACCTCGGCCATACGGCGTGCTTCTCGAGCACTCTCGATTGCGTCCAGTAGCCGTTCTCGCGCCAGTTTGCGGTTCACCACTTGCGACCGCGATTCCTGCACGGTCACGCTGATGCCGCTTGGACGATGACGCAGCGTTACTGCGGTTGCTACTTTGTTTACGTTTTGACCTCCCGGCCCGCTTGATCGCGCAAAGCTTTCCTCAAGGTCGACATCGCGAATGCCAAGCTTTCGCATTCTGTCCCGCACCCAATTCATTCGTCAGACAATAGGGCTCGGGATATCGCAGTGAAAGCGCGGACCCTCACCCTACCCTCTCCCTGGCAGGGAGAGGCGGACAGGGAAGCTGCCGGTGAGGGTTGTACAACCGAAGAGTAGCTACCGCCGGCGCTGCTTCATTCCATTGCTCCCTTACTCCATCTTAACTTCAGGAACGGTCTCTCGTCCGTAGCGAAGAACGCGCGCCATCCAGACCAATTCATTCAGGAATTTGTCGAGGCGCCGGACATAACTCTGATCGAGCAAATTTCCCTGCTCATCGAAAAGCTTTTGCACTTTTCCAAAGGTCACGTCCCAAAAAATTGTCACCAGGCCCAGCTCACGCATCACTGGCAGCAGGCTCTCGATCGCACGCGCACCGCCAAACAGTCCCGCGGAAACACCACAGATCCCGACAGC
>QHRI01000137.1 GCA_003221375.1 Verrucomicrobiota bacterium | reverse complement strand
CTAAGCGTGAACGAGGTCCTTCCAGGAAAATTTCGTCGGCAGGTTCCGAAGAACTGCTCGCTGCCGAACTCGCCTTGGTGAGCGTTTCTATGTCGGGAGCGTCTTTCCCTGCCACAATCGTCGCCTCATTCATCTCCCTCGCCGAGCAAGCCATGGATCACGCTGCCATGAATTGTCATTGGCAGAGGGTTTACGAGTCGTAGCGCCGACAAGCAAGTCTCGATTAATCCTCCGAGTAACAACGGCAAAACTAAACGCCAGAATCTTTGGAAACCGGACTTTTCTGACTGGAAACGACGTTACTCGCCATTCGACGAACTTTTTTCAGCCAACGCCGCGCCCAAGTGTACTCGGTGGCAAGAATAGCCAACCCGATCGGAATAACGATGAATGCTGGCCCCGGCAAAACCAGCAGGGCTACGCCTATTAGCAAGACCGTTACTCCGACCACAGAGACAATCACGCGTCTAGCAATCTTGATATTCTCAGTGCTCCAAATGCTGGAGAGACGTTTCATCCACGAAAGGGAGTCGACGGACTTTTCTGCGGCAAGCTGGGCCCTCATGATCATAAGATCGTCTCCTAGCCCCGGAGCGGATCGGTGCCCGCGGGACTAATCAGCCTTGATCGCGGCGCGTAAGCGATCAAGAAACGGCACTTGTGTCGACTTGAGTTTGCGTCTCGCAATTTCGTCAGAAAAAAAGCACACCCGATCGACCTCTGGAAACATCTTGCGTTTGCCGGAACGCGGTGGCCATTCCATTTCGAACAAATTTGATTTGCATTCGAACGATTCTGGCAAATCGCCTTCGAACGCCCAGCCGTGCACAGTTTTGCCGCCTTTTTGTATGATTGAGCCGAGCTCAATGTAGTTGCGAACAGTTTTGGGTCGGAAACCGACCTCCTCTTCGAATTCAATTTCAGCGCGTGTGAGCAAATCTTCTCCCGGAGCCGCCTCGCCCTTTGGGATCGTCCATGCGCCCTCGTCTTTTTGGACGTGGAAGGGTCCACCGGGATGCGCCAGCAGAACTTCAAATTTGTTTTTCCTGCACCGGAACATCAGCAGGCCGGCGCTGATTCGACTTCGTTTGGATTTTGGGTGCTCCCGCACCCCGTCATCTTACGCGGAAACCTCTTCAGTGCATTTTGTCAGAAGACGCGCTCTTATCATTTTTTGTCACCCCACAAGTGGAACGTGTAGGTGAACACAATATAACCCATCACACGGCTCAGATCGTCGTTACTGAAATAGATCGCTGGATTGAACTGGAAATCCCGTGTGACATTGCAGGTGAAACCAATCGTCGACGAGTTTTCAGAACCGCTCTGCCAATCGAACTGCACTCGCCATCGCTCATTGAAGTCATAGGCGTAGCCAAGGATTGCTTCGTTTTTGTATCCGGCATGAATGGCTCCCGCAATGAACTTATGGTGCTCGGTGTAGTAGCCTGCCTCGATATAGGGTTGCGGATCTACATCCAAGTGAGGCGACCAGTTCACGAATCCAACTGAAAGAAGAAAAGGCTCTTTCGTTAACAATCCGATCTCCGTCCCGAAGATCCAATCATCCGGCTGGAATCCGCGAAACACAGCGACCTCGGCCCATTTGGTCAGGCCGAGCTCGGCTTGCAATTCATATGGGTTCGCAATCCGTTTGTCTTGGATTTGCAGACTCAACGAGAGATCGCCTTCCCCTTGCAGGTCCGGCGTCACAATTTGACTCAAACCTTTCGTTGTAGCGAAAGATGAGGGAGCGCTCGAAAGAATCGTGATCATCATGACGATGATCTTCATGCCGTTCTTTAACTTTTTAGTCGCCGTTCGTTTAGGCAAAGCGTTCGACATTCCGCCGTGAGTAAAACGAGTGTTTGGGAATTTGTCGATTCCATGTTGAACCGCGGCCGTGCGATTTTAAGATTACGGATCATGCGCGTGCTCGCCGTTGACGCTTCTCTGCGCAACACCGGTGTCGCAATTGTCGATGCAAACAATGGCAAACCGCGCTCCGTCTATTTCGGGACGATCCACAATGTCAGCTCGCTGCATTCCTCGTCTTGTCTGGTCGCCATCCGCGATCGGTTGGTCGAACTCATTCGGGAACACGAACCAGACTGCTGCGCGCTCGAATCGGTCATTTATGTGCAAAGCTACAAAACCGCGATTCTCCTCGGAGCCGCGCGAGGGGCTGCCATCCTGGCTGCCGCAGAAAACGGATTACCAGTTTTTGAGTATTCACCGAAACGAATCAAACAATCCACCGTTGGTCGTGGCGCGGCAGACAAAAATCAGGTGGCGTTCATGGTGCGCGCCCTTCTCGGTTTAACAGAAACGCCGGATGCAGACGCCGCCGATGCTCTGGCGATCGGGCTTACGCACCTGCGCTCGCAGGAAGTCGCAAGCCTGGGTATCCCGGGAGCGACGCGGATATGAACCTAGCGCCTCTTGATCTTCGCGTTCGCTGGCTCGGCCGAATGGATTTTGCGACCGCGCTTGCGTTGCAGGAAGAAATCGTGTTGAAGAGGCATCGCGATTCTTCGATGGAAGACCAGTTGCTCTTACTCGAGCATGAGCCCGTTTACACCATTGGGCGGACGCCGGATCAATCGAGTTTGTTGGGCGCCGGGCATTTGCCGCATCCTCTTTTCGTCATCAATCGCGGTGGCCAGGCTACTTATCACGGGCCCGGGCAGCTAATGGGTTATCCGATTATCGATCTGCGTCGATGCGGCCAGGATTTACACAAATATTTGCGCTGGCTCGAACAATTGCTCATTGATCTTCTCGCAGAGAACGGAATCACTGCTTCCCGGCGCGAATCGCTTACTGGAGTTTGGGTGGGCAACCGCAAGATTGTTTCGATTGGCGTAGGCGTTCGCCATTGGATTACGATGCACGGTTTTGCGTTGAATGTTTCCGGCGATCTTTCGCCTTTTAATCACATCGTTCCGTGCGGCATTGATAATGTCGCAATGACATCGATGGAAAAAGAAACGGGAATGCCATTCACGGTTGCTCGCGTTGCCGCGTCGCTTGAAAAATTGGTATTAAAACAGATTGGTGATTTGCGCGTTATTCGAGAGGCACAACCGATTAACATTTAAGAAATAGAATCCACAGAATATGATCCCTCTCGAAGACAACGTGGGTGATATCATCGGAAAAGCGCAACGCGGCTTGGGCGTTTCCGATTCCGAACTGGCAAAAAAAGCGGACGTCAGCTTGGAAACGATCCGTAAGCTACGCGAAGGCGATGTCGATGAGCAGGCCGTGCAGCAGGTTGCCCCGGTCCTGGATCTTGCCGCGGGCCCGCTTTGCGAGCTGGCGAAAGGCGAATGGCGTCCAGAAAGAATCGATGAGCGCCACGGGTTCGCGCAATTCACCACGGATTATCACGATATGGCCGTGAACGCTTATCTCGTCTGGGATCCGGCAAGCCGCGTTGCGGCGGTCTTCGATACCGGAGGCGATTCCAGCGAAATGGTGCGATTTGCCAAGCGCCACAAATTGAACGTGCAACTGATTCTCCTTACCCATGCGCATCCGGATCATATCGCTGACCTGCCGCGTCTGCGCGAGGAAATCGGTGCGGATGTTTTTGTCCCAGACCG
>QHRI01000136.1 GCA_003221375.1 Verrucomicrobiota bacterium | reverse complement strand
CGACTATCCGCTTGGGCATGCGAGGAATCCGCTGAAGGATTCGGAGGTGGAAGAGAAGTTCCTTGCGCTCGTGGAGGAGGCGATTGGTCAAAAGCGTGCCAAGAACATTGTCGATCTGGCATGGAAACTGGACCAAGCCGAGAATGTTGACGAACTGATGAAGGCGTTGGTGATGCCGGAGAAATAATTAGCGATGTCTCGACTTCGTTCGACATGACAAAAGATCGTTCGGAATGACAAAGAAAGGCAAAGCCGCGCGATTACGGGAGTTAATCGCGAAAGGTTGCGTGATGCTGCCCGGCGTGCCGAACGCTGCAATAGCGCGGCAGGTGGAACGCGCGGGTTTTGACGCCGTGTATATCAGCGGCGCGGGAATGGCGAACGCTACCGCCGGCGTGCCGGACATCGGGTTGCTGTCGATGACGGAGATCGTCAGGCTCGCCGGCTATGCTGCGAATGCCGTAGGAATTCCGGCAATTGTCGATGCGGACACTGGTTTCGGCGGTGCGGAAAACGTCGCGCGAACGATTCGCGAGTTGGAAAATACTGGCCTGGCCGGCTGCCACATTGAGGATCAGGAATTTCCCAAGCGCTGTGGACATCTCGCAGGAAAATCAGTGGTCGACATCAAGGAGATGTCGGGAAGAATCCAGGCGGCGGTCAATGCGCGTCGCGACCAGGATTTCATGATCATCGCGCGTACCGATGCGCGCGCGGTTGAAGATTTCGATCGCGCTGTGGAACGCGCCCGGCGTTATCTCAAGGCAGGCGCGGATGCGATTTTCCCCGAGGCGCTGCAAAATGCGGACGAATTCAAGGCATTCGCAGGCGAAGTGAAAGCGCCGCTGCTGGCAAACATGACGGAGTTTGGCAAAAGTCCGCTGCTTAGTTTCGATGAGCTGGCTGGTTTTGGGTATAAAATGGTGATTTTTCCGCAGAGCGCGTTTCGGGTTTCAATGAAAGCAACCGAGGAATTTCTGCACGAGTTGAAAAAGGCCGGCACCCAATCTGGTTGGATAAAGAAAATGCAAACTCGGGAGCAGCTTTACAAGTTGCTGGACTACGATCCGGCGGCGGAAAGCTGGAAGGGTGGATGTTGAGTCTGAAGTAGTTGAATCCGGCGAGTTGAACGATTCCGATTCGCAAGTAAAGAGGAATCAATGCCTACTGAAAAGAAACCAGAATACAGCCCGGGATTAGCGGGCGTGATTGCGGGTGAAACGGCAATTTGCTGGGTCGATCCAAATGCCGGGTTGATGTACCGCGGCTACGACATTCACGACATGGCGCGGAAGGCGAGCTTTGAAGAAGTCGCTTACCTGTTGCTCAATGGCGAGCTGCCTAATGGCAAACAATTGGTGGAGTTTACACAACAAATTGCCTCGGAACGCGCGCTGCCGAGTCCAGTGATCGAAATGCTGCGGCTCCTGCCGAACAAGACGCATCCAATGGACATGTTGCGCACCGGTGTTTCCATGCTGAGCGCCTTCGATAAAGACTTGAGCGACAATTCACATGACGCCAACATCCGCAAGTCGATCCGCTTGATCGCGCGCGTTTCCACTCTAATTACCGACGGCTGGCGCATCTCCCATGGAGAACGACCGCTGCCGGAGAAGCCCGATCTTACCCAGGCCGGCAATTTCTTTTATAAATTAGAGGCGAAAGTTCCGCAGGATTGGCAGATCCGAATGCTGGACACGATTTTCAACCTCTACGCCGACCATGAATTTAACGCCTCCACTTTCGCAGCGCGCGTGACCGCTTCGACGCTCGCCGGAATCTATGCTGCAGTGACGTCAGCGGTCGCAACACTCAAAGGACCGTTGCACGGCGGCGCGAATGAGGAATCGATGAAGATGCTCGAGGAAATCGGGACACCGGACCGTGCCGAGAGCTGGTTGATGAAAAAACTAGGAACGAAAGAGAAGATCATGGGATTCGGCCATCGCGTTTACAAAGAAGGCGATTCACGGGTGCCAGTGATGCGAGAGATCGCGCGAGATCTCGGACAGCGCACCGGCAAGGAAAACTGGGTTCCAATCTGCGAAAAGCTCGAGGAAGTGATGGATCGCGAAAAACACCTTTGCGCCAATGTCGATCTTTACGCGGCGCCGGTGTTTTGGATGCTCGGCTTTCCAGCGGAGTTAAACACGCCACTGTTCGCCGCATCGCGTGTGGCAGGCTGGTGCGCGCACGTCACCGAGCAACACGATCACAATCGTCTGATCAGGCCACGCTCACTGTACGTTGGCCATGAATTGCGGGCGTATCCGGGCTCATCTGCACGCGGCGCGTAGTGTTCGAAACTGTAGCGGCGGTCTATGACCGCCGAACTATTACACCTCGGCGCTCATAGAGCGCCGCTACAATGAAAGAATCTCAGTCGCTCCAGGAAAAATACGCGCCGAATAATGCCTGCTGGGGCTGTGGCCCCGCGAATCCCCACGGACTACATATCCGGAGTTTCCCAAAAAATAGCGAAGTTATCGCGGAATGGAAACCGGAGGAGAAATACGAAGCCTTCGACGGAGTTCTGAATGGTGGCGTCATCGGCACGTTGCTGGATTGTCATTGTAATTGGACAGCCGCTTATCATCTGATGACGCATGCGAAAGAGGATCATCCGCCGTGCACTGTCACGGCCGAGTACTCAATCAAATTGCTTCGGCCAACGCCAACCAACGGTTCAGTGTTTCTTTCCGCGAAGGTTGTCGATCTGACGGACGACCGCGCTACCATCGAAGGGACATTGACCGCTGGTGGAAAAGTTTGCGCGACTTGCCGCGGAGTCTTTGTCGCAGTAACGGAAGGCCATCCCGCTTATCATCGATGGTAAGAAGTTTTTTGTTGCTAACCTTCCTGGCGGTTAGTGCGGCGTCTGGGGAAAATGATGCGGCAATCCGGTTTGCAGCGATAGAGACACGTATCGGCGGCCGAATCGGTGTGGTCGCGCTCGATATCAGTAACAGCAAACGCATTGATTACCGCGCGGATGATCGATTTCCGATGTGCAG